>VFHF01000111.1 GCA_009392095.1 SAR202 cluster bacterium | reverse complement strand
GATTACGAAAACCTGGGCTTTTCTTTTTTGGCGTTTTGTACCCAATTTATTATTGTACACAAAAAAGTACACAAACTTCTGGCAACTTCCTGATGCCATGACAACTGATGACTTCACTCACACACCACGAAGCCTGATTCGAATCGGCACATTTGCTCAACAATGGACAATGTACAGACTCAGACTCTCCGATTGGCTCTAACTTTTGCGTAAACCGGTCGACCTGGGCCATCTTCAACGGTGCCATCCGGATGAAGTATTGTGTTGGCATACTCCCCGACTTCATCAATGGGGGCTTAATTTTGATGCACGATTATTCGGGGAGCCATTATGGAGTTGATCTCTAGTTGAACGCAGTCCAATGGCGCAACAATTTGGCGCATTCATTACCTTTTTACTATGGGTGGGTCATCGTCGCTAGCACGGTTGCGGTCAGTATCTCTTCGCGGACGATTATGGCGGTGGCTACTTTATCCGTATTTGTGGTGCCGATGACGCAGGACCTGGGATGGTCCCGCGGGCTATTTTCTGGTGCGGTCAGCCTAGGAGGCCTATGTGCTGTGTTCATTTCGCCCTTGGTAGGCAAATGGATCGACCAGCATGGTTCTGGGCTCCTACTGTCCATATCCTCATTACTAACGGGAATCTTGGCCGTTGGTTTGTCATTAGTAGGCAACCCAGCGGCGTTTTTTTCCATATATGTTCCTGGGCGAATGATTTTCTCGGGTCCTCTAGAGCTAGGAATTCCCACCGCGATCAGCAATTGGTTTATTCGGCGACGCCCCTTGGGGCTTGCCGCCGATAGCGTCGCCAAGGGGGCAGGACTCACTATCATGCCTCTGGCAGCCCAGTTCATCATCACAGGGTGGGATTGGCGGACTGCTTGGCTTGTCCTCGGTCTTTTGACATTTGCCCTAGGAGTGATCCCTCCGTTCCTACTCATGTCAAGACGCCCAGAAGATATGGGGTTAGAACCGGATCCATTGCCCGATGAAACAACCGAAGGCACAAGTAGTGAACCAGTTGGCGAGCCGCCTACACTACTGGAGATTGCCGAAACGAACTTCACCGTCAGCCAAGCGTTTCGCACCAGGGCTTTCTGGCTTCTCGCAGCCTTCTCCGCGGCGGGATTCATGGTGCAGGCCGGAGTCAGTCTGCACCAGGTAGCCCATTACATCAACCAAGGTCTGCCAGGTGCTTCGGCGGCATTAACCGCCAGCACATTTGCCTTCTCACAGATAATCAGCGCCCTCATTTGGGCCGCCTTAGCAAGACGCGTCCCCGTTCGGTTCCTACTGTCTACGGCGGCATTCGTTGTGGCCGCGGCGGCGATTGGCACTTCCGCCAGCGCATCTGTGGCCACCGGTTTGATAGCATCCGCGAGTGTTGGGCTGGGCGTAGGTGGCCTGCATTTTTTGACAAGGCTGGCTTGGGCAGACTACTACGGCCGGAATCATTTAGGGAGGATACGAGGCTTCGCGATGTCGGCGCAAATCGGAGGACAGGCCGTCGGACCAGTGTTAGCTGGGTTCATGTTCGATGCCACTGGCTCGTATCTAATGCCTTTACTAGTGTTCGCTGGCGTAGCGTCGTCGGCTGGTGTGCTAGTCTTGTTTGCTACACCGCCGAGACTTGTCGAATCAAAGCCCGATCCGATAGATCTAAGCTCTTGATAGTCAGTTTGGTTTCGTCCTATCTCCCTTATTAGTTTTTGGTTGGGTATCGCAGTCCCTTGTTCCTAGGGCGTCGGCTCTTGGAAGGTTAAGAAACAGGTTCTGGCGGACGGCGCAAATGCCAATTAGTTGTTTGCTGGTAAGTATGACCTAGACGTAGAAGTAGCTCTTCCTCCATGGGGCGTCCTGCTACCTGGATCGACAAAGGCAAGTTCTCTGATGTGAAGCCACATGGCAAAGATAAAGCAGGCAAACCCGCTAAATTGAACGCCCCGGTAAAGTTACGTACCCCTGAGATACGACTCTGAGCATCTTCTTGACTAATTATCCCTGCTTTCTCTGGAATCTTAGGAGCTGGACCCGGTGATGTAGGCAGAATTAGTACGTCTACCCCGTGAAGGGCTTGGAGAACGTCGTTCCTCACCATAGAGCGAAGTTTTTGTGCCTTTATATATGATTGGGCTGGCGTTAGTATCCCAGTGATTAGACGAACCCTGGAGTTGTGGTCGTACTCCTGAGCTCTAGTCTTTAATCTTTCGTGGTGCAAGTAGCCACCGTCCATATCAGTGATGCATTTTGACGCCACGCCAGCACATTCTACGGACGGTATAGACACTTCCTTGACAATCGCGCCCGATAATCTCAATTGGTCAATAGCTGCGTTCAAGGCTTCAAGGGTTTCTGGTTCTAATCCACCCAGAGCAACTTTTTCGCGCAGGATGCCTATCCTTAATTTTGAAATACCTCCAGATAATCCCTGGCGGTATTCCGGAACAGGAATATCCCAAGAATACGGATCTTCGGGATCATGACCGGCGATGGCCTGAAACATAATCGCGCAATCTTCAACGGTTCGAGATATTGGACCTACCGTGTCCATTGACCAGCAGACTGGAATCACGCCTTTCCTACTGACCCGGCCCCAAGTGGGACGCAATCCTGCCAAACCACACCAAGCGGCGGGAATTCGAGTGGAGCCTCCTGTATCCTCAGCCAAGGCGGATGCACACAGGAATGCCGATGTAGCAGCAGCAGAGCCGCTACTAGAAATCCCTGGATTCCTATCGAGATCCCAGGGATTTCTAGGTGTACCTCCGGGATGAGAGAAACTTTCCCCGAGAGCGAATTCGCTAAGATTAAGCTTGCCCAAGAGCACTGCTCCGGCATCCTTCAGTTTCGCGACAACAACAGCGTCTTCTTCAGGAATTAATTCCCATGATAGGTTCGACCCTGCGGTGGTTCGCACCCCTTTCGTAAAAAATTGATCCTTAACGGCTACTGGTATTCCGTGGAGTGGACCATGATAGTGCCCATCCGAAATTGATTTGTCTGCTTGTTTCGCCGATTGTCGGGCTTCGTCATAAGTAACTGTTATATAAGAATTTAGGACGCCGTCTATTTGGGAAATGCGCTCTAGATAAGCTTCCGTGGCCTCTAGCGATGAAATCTCTTTCGACTTGATCAGTTCACCCAGTTGGGCGATCGAGAGATAAGGAATATCGTGTAGATCCATGATTTATCCATCCTTGAACAGTAATGATGAGTGGTTGTTAGCCGGCTTTACGATTGCGACCCTCCTATCATCGCTTATAAGGCGTTCAATCAAGTGGTGCTAGCCGCTAATAATCGAACCTATAATAAGTGATGCAGGCGATATACGCCGAGGGAGAGAGGTATTGG
>VFHF01000110.1 GCA_009392095.1 SAR202 cluster bacterium | reverse complement strand
TCTGTGCGGCGGCCGGTTTAGAGGTCTTCGTACTGGCCTTCGGTCAGGACGTTAGTCCCACTGCGGAGACCACAGAAAGATCTACGGTTGAGCCTACCGTTGCGCTTGGGGGTGAAAGTTACCTTTACGAAATCGTGAGTTCTTGGGGCGAATCCCCCGACTCAGGAGTCAGCTTCACATCTCCTAATGGAATCGCCATCGATTCCTAGGACACCGTTTACGTCACTAAGTTCCGCGGTAACTTGGTGCAGAAATTCACCTCCGACGATCTACTGTTGACTGGCTGGGGCTCCGGAGGGAGTGAAGGCGGGCAATTTCAAAATCCAACTGTTATCGCCATCGATAGAGAAGGAAATGTCTATGTCTCCGAGAGCGGCGGCCAGACCGGCCTAAATCGCTGGAAGAAACCTGGAATGATGTGATTGCCAGATTCCAACCCGACGATGAAGAGTTGGTCGTTGGCGGCAGGTCAATGGGAGGCCGAATCTCTCCTCAGGTGGTGGCCCAGAGTACACTTGCGCATGCGCTCGCGTTATTCGCCTATCCTTTGAATCCACCTTACAATCGCGCTCTGCCCCGCGATGGCCATCTACCGGACATCGCCGGTCCGACTCTCTGCTACTCGGGCACCAGGGATAATTTCGCTTCTTCCGGTGATTTAGTCACCGCGGCTGCCAAGATGACAAACGCAACGGCTCACGAGTTCGATGGCGCTAATCATGGTTTCGGAGCGTTGAAGTCGAGTAGCCGGAGTCGGGACGATGTCTGGAAAGAAGCGGTCGATGTGATGCTCGGTTGATTAGAAGGATTAGCCAAAGCGTGGGCCGACAATCTGGCTATCAGGTCTCGCTCTGGTTTGCCTCCCCGCCAGCCTCCCACCTCGCCCGCAGCGTCTCCACGTAGATGCGTTCATAATCCCCAAGATGGCCGTTCCCGGGGTCGTCGGCTAGGCGTTCGGCCCAGAGGTATTCCACGTCTCCCCATTGGATGGGGTAGGGCGGCTGGTCGAAGAAGGCGGCCACCGCCGACATGGGGCCGTCGCCGTCCGAGTAGCCCATGAATTGGAAGTTGTCGTAGGTGTTTCCCAGCTCGGAAACGAAACGGCCTTTCATGGCAGCTAGGACTAGGTAGGAGGGCATTATGAGCGGTCAGCTGTCAGCGGTCAGCGGCCAGCTTTTTGGGTATGACTGCTGTGGCTGTTAGCTTTTCTTCTCCCTTTTTGAGGTTGGCCTGGTTGTTGGTTTGTGCCACGCTTCGCAGGCGTCCCCCTGAGTGTAGAGAAGGGTCCACCGGGTGATACTTTGGCAGATCCTTTATCGGCCTTCCGCACTCCTCAGAATGGCAATATTTAGGCGAGGCCCCTAGTTCGAACATTCTTGCGCCGATCTGTCGAAGGTCAATCCGGTGTCCCCAAAAGCTGAGTGCTGATAGCTGTCAGCCTGGGGCGTTAGCCCCTCCGGAGGATGTGCACCGTGGTTACGTCTCCGGCGCCGGAGCATTGGGCTACGCCTACTCGGGCGTTGGCTACCTGCCTGGGACCCGCCTCGCCGCGAAGCTGGGTCACCGTCTCGTGGATCATGCGGATGCCCGAGGCCCCGAAGGGATGGCCCATGGCCAGCAGTCCGCCGTCGGTGTTCACCGGGATATCGCCGGTCAGGGCCGTGCGCCCCTCCACCGTCCCCTTCCAGGCCTCGCCGAAGGGAAACAGGTGTAGCGCCTCGATCTGTTGAAGCTCGCCGATGGTCGCGGCGTCGTGGACCTGGACCAGGTCAACGTCCTCGGGTCCCAGGCCGCTCATCTCATAGGCCTGGAGCGCCGCCGGTTCCGTGCGGTAGGGACTGAAAGCCGAGTGATCGGCGCCCCTGCCGTTGTACTCCCCCGAGGTCAGAACGGCCGCGGCGATGGACACCGCTCGGCTCTCGTCGATGCCATACCTCGCAAGGTCTTCCCGGGCGCAGAGCACCGCCGCCGCGCCGCCCTCGCTGGTGGGGCAGCACTGGAACAGGGTCAGGGGGTCGGCGATCATACGCGAGTTCAGCACTTCTTCAATCGTGTAGGTGTCCTTGCGGTGGGCGAAGGGGTTCATGGTGGCATTCTGCCGTGCCTTGACCGCCACCTGGGCCAGGGCCGTGGCCGGAGCGCCGGTCTCCTCCATGTAACGCTTGCCCCGCAGTGCGTACCCGGCCATCATGTGGTCGCCGCCGATGTACCGCTCCGGGCTGTCCTCGGGGGTCACAGTCACCGGCCCCCGCGGCACCTTCTCCGAGCCGAACGCCAGGGCCAGGTCATAGAGTCCGGTGGTGATGCCCCAATAGGCCTGCCAGAAGGCGGTTGAGCCGCTGGAGCAGGCGTTCTCGACGTTGACGATGGGCACGCCGGTTAGGCCCAGTTTCGATAGGGTAGTCTCGCCTACGGACATGCCCTGGTAGTAGACGTGGCCGAAGTAAGCGATGGCGATGTCCTTCCACTTGACGCCCGCGTCCTCCAGTGCCGGAACCACGGCGCCGATGGCCAGGTCGCCCAGGTCCTTGTCGGGGAAGCGGCCGAAGGGGTGCAGGCCAACGCCCACCACCATCACCTCACGGCCGGGTTTTATCTTATTCATGGTTAGACTCCAGGCCCTTTCTATCGGCTTTGGCTCAAAGGTTTCGGCGAAACCCGGTTTCCGGTTTGTATGGGGGTCACCCCAAATGTCACCTTGAGCGTAGCGAAGGGTCTGCCAATTTCAGGATTGGGAGATTCTTCGTCGCTTTACTCCTCAGAATGACAATCTTGAGGCAACTCTCGTTGCAGACGGTCTGCTGATCAGATTTGTGGTTAGGCGGGTCTCCACTTGTAGACGGCCTTGTCGGCTTCGCCGTTCTCGGCCGGCACCGCCTGGAGCGTCAGCTCCACCGCCATACCAATCTTGAGGTCGTCGTGCTCGCAGTCGACGACCTCGGCCAGTACCTGTGGTCCTTGGGGCAGTTCCACCTGGCCCAGCACGTAGGGGACGTCGCCGGGCCAACCGGCCGGCGGGATTCGGACGATGGTGTAGCTGAACAAGGTTCCTTTGGCGCCCAAATCCACGGCTTCAAGGTCGGTCGAAGTGCACGACTGGCAGAAGACGGCAGGACCGAACACGGTTGTGCTGCACTCGTTGCACCGGAACCCTACCAGGGTGCCTTCGCTGGAGTCGTCATTCGTTATCTTGAGCCGATTGGGATCAACGGAGACCGGGGTATCTGAGTCTGGCATATCGGGCATTATACAGGCCCATTGACCACCCATGCGCCAAGTGTTAGGTTGACCGACACAGCCGGATTTATTCTCAGATCACTAAAGGGTCCCGCTTAATGCCAACCGACACCCAAAAACCGTGGGAGCAGTCACTGGGCCAGTTCCTGGAAGAGGTTGTCTCCCGCAACCCGGACAAGACTTTTATCGAGATTGGCGGACTGAGCCGGACGTACCAAGAGTTCTATGACGGCGTTCGGAAGTCGGCTGCCATGTTCGCCGTTTTGGGTATCGAGAAGGGCGACCGGGTCTGCCTGTTCCTGCCCAACTGCATTGAGTACGTCTACTCCTGGTTTGGGCTGTCGCTGATCGGGGCCATCGCAGTGCCGGTGAACACCGCCTACAAGCGGGACGAGATGGCCTACATCCTTAATAACGCTGAGGCCAAAGGCCTGGTAACCGACCCATCGCTGGCCGGTGTTGCCGGCGCGGCCGCCGACCTGGCCTCCTGTGTCAAGGTAAGGCTGCTGCGGGGCGCCGAGGGTTCGATCCCCGACGGGTGGACCGACTTCGGAGAAGCCCACGTCGCGGCTGTTGCGTTGGAGTCTCCGCCGGAGATCTCTCCCCACGACATTTCCATGCTGGTCTATACCTCGGGCACCACTGGCAACCCCAAGGGCGTCCAGTGCACCCACCTGATGTACGTGGCCGCCGGACAGGGGTTCGCCCACTGGACCGAGGCCACATCCGACGACCGGTTCTTCACCTGCCTGCCCTACTACCACGCCAACATCCAGTACTACTCGACAATGGGAGCTTTGGCTGCCGGTGGAACGTTGGTGGTGGTCGACCGATTCAGCGCGTCACGGTTCTGGGGCCAGGTCCGGGAGGCCCAGGCCACGGTGGTGAACTTCATCGGAATGATGATGCCGGTGCTGGCCAAGAACGAACCCTTGCCCGACGACAAGGACAACACCGTTCGGCTGTTTTACGGCTCCCCGTCGTTCCCGCCCGAGTTCTTGGCCGATTTCCAAGACCGGTTCGACACCGACATAATCGTCGGTTTCGGCATGACCGAGACCTGCTTCGGGACCATCGAGAAGATTGGCAAAGAACGGCGCGCCGGTTCGTCTGGAGAGCCCCGTCAGCACCCACAAGGAGGGTTCGAGAACCAGGTGCGCATTGCCGACCCCGTAACTGGCGTACCGGTGGGCGTGGACACTGTGGGTGAGATAACCATCCACAACCCGGCGATTATGCCCGGCTACTGGCGCAACGACGAACAGAACGCCGAGACCCTGCGGGACGGCTGGCTCTACACCGGTGACCTGGGCTGGGTGGACTCGGACGGGTTCCTGTATTTCGTCGATCGGAAGAAAGACATCATCCGCCGCCGTGGTGAGAACATCTCGTCCCAGGAAGTGGAGAACGTGGTCAAGCGCCACCCCAACGTTCTGGATTGTGCCGTCCTGGCCGTGCCATCGGAGCTTGGTGAAGACGAGGTCAAGGCCTACGTCACGCCGCGAGAGGGTGCCACCCCAGACCCCGAAGAACTGGTTTACTGGTGCGCTGAGAACTTGGCCTACTTCAAGGTACCCCGCTACTGGGAGATCAGGGACGAATTGCCCCGCACGCCCAGCCTGCGGGTGCGAAAAGACGTCCTAAGGCAAGAAAAAGAAGACCTGATCGAAGGCTGTTTCGACCGAGAAGCGTCCGGAATAAAATTACGCTGATAGCTGAAAGCTGCGAGGAACGAACACATGCCCGAGAATCGATACTGGCTATTTAAGTCTGAGCCCAACGCCTATTCCTTCGACGACCTAATGAACGAGCCTGATGGTTGGGCCGAATGGGACGGCGTGAGGAATTACCAGGCCCGGAACTCCATGCGCGACGATATGAAGGTCGGCGACGGCATCCTCTTCTATCACAGCAATGCCAAGCCCCTGTCGGTCGTTGGCGTCGCCAGCGTCGTCCGGGAAGGGTACGACGACTTCCATGGCCTCGACCCCAACGACGACCATTATGACCCCAAGGCCACCCAGGAGAACCCCATCTGGTCCATGGTCGACATCAAGGGCGAACGCGCCCTGCCCAACCCTGTGACTTTAGATGACATCAAAGCTAACCCTAAACTGAAGGACATGCTGCTGATCCGTAAGGGTATGCGCCTGTCCATCCAGCCGATCACGAAACAGGAATTCGACGAAGTCCTCTTTATGGGCGGTGGGTCCAAAGGGTAAAAAGTAAGAAAAACCGGGAAGGCTCAATCTAAATTCTGAGGTTCCCGAAAGGATAGTGGGCGATTATGAGTGTCTTTTGGAGAAACGTGAAACGGGGACAGAACCTGATGATGGACGATACGGCTGGCCTCGAAGAAGTCATTGGCGGATACCGGGAGAATAAAAGCGGCATCAGCGCTTACGCCAGAACCATGGGCTACGAGCCGGAGCGCTCCCGAAAGGGGTTCGACTCTGTTGAGGACGCCAAGGCGTTCGTCGAGTCCTTCAATCCTTGGGACCTCTTTGGCCCCCCGGACGCCGACGTTGAAGCCGAGGTCAGGCCGATGGCGGAATAAGAGCTCCAGTCGACCCCAACAACTCGAAAGGAGCGTCTATGTCACGCCTGTCTTCTACTCTGAATGCAAAACTCTCGCCTGAGATACAAGCGAAGTACGAAAGTGTCACCAAGTCCGCATCCGGCTTGTCCGCCACCTTCCAGGCCCTTTTCGCCAACCCGCGAGCAGCATCGGGCTTGGCCGGCTTGCACGAAGCGATCGGCCAAATTGACCTGGAACCTTGGGTAACCTACACGGTGGCCCTGACCGTAGCCCACGAACGGGAGAACATTGCCCTTTGGGACTCATTTGTTCCGTTGGCGCGTGAGGCCGGAGTCAGCGAAGCGGTCATCGACGGGATCTCCGCCGGGACCGGCCCACGGGGCCTGCTCCCCAAAGAAGGCATCTGGGTGCACTTTGCGCAGGAGGTGCTCCGGGACAAGATGCGGGACTCGACTTGGGTAGCAACAACCCATTTGGTCGGCGACGAAGGGGCTGTCGCCCTGGCATTCACAGCCTGCTACTACGACATGATGGCCCGCCTCAACCGCACTTTCGCCCTGGAAACCGCCTGAAGAAAGAACGTGGTTCGACAAGTCCGATTCTATCGAGATTCTCGACCTTCTGGTCGGAGCTCACCATGAGCGAAGCGGGCTCTAATTCCTCGAAAAGGGGCTGTAGTCCATCTCCATCGCAAGGGAGATGGTTAAGGTTAGGGTTAGGGAGCTTCAGATACCGACATAAGACGGCCCATTTAACACAAAGAGCCCTATCGCCAACCCAAACACCGGAGGCCAAGATGCCAGACTACAAGTACGAAACCATATTGGTGGACCAGGATGAGTCGGTCTTGACCATCACCCTCAACCGCCCGGAGCGACTGAACGCCGTAGATCGGGTGATGCACCGGGAACTTGAAGAGGTCTTCGGCGAGGTGGCCTTTGATTCCAGTGTCAGCGCTGTGATGGTGACGGGGGCCGGACGCGGGTTCTGCTCCGGCGGCGACGTCCGGGCCATGGACGAACGCGGGTCGGCCAACGTGCTCGAGGAAAGGCCCATGGGCGCTGTCTCCCAGAGTGGCCGCCGGATATTACATAACATGCTCTGGGTGGAGCAGCCCATCGTCTGCGCCCTGAACGGTGTGGCAGCAGGACTAGGGGCAACTATCGCCTTGTTCTGCGACATCATTTACGCCTCGGACCAGGCCCGCATCGGAGACACCCACGTGAAGGCCGGCCTAGTGGCCGGGGACGGCGGAGCGGTAATCTGGCCCTTGCTGGTGGGTGTGGCCAAGGCCAAGGAATTGCTGATGACCGGCGATATCATTGACGCCGCCGAAGCGGAGCGCATCGGCTTGGTCAACAAAGTAGTTCCCCACGACAAATTGATGGAAGAGGCCATGGACCTCGCCCGCAGGCTGGCAAACGGACCGGCGATGGCCATCAGAGGCACCAAGCACGCCATCAACAAGAAGGTCTGGGCCGACCTGACCCTGTCTTTGGACATGGGGCTGGCCCTGGAAGAACGCAGCTCCCGCCATCCCGATCACAACGAAGCCGCCCGTTCATTCGTCGAGAAGCGCACGCCAGAATACAAAGGCACGATTTAGGTAATCGGTCTTGGCCAACGGAGACATACAAGCTGTGCAGGCGTTCCACGACGTAACCAAGCTAAGCTACATAAACCTGCTGACCAAGCCGCCGCTGTATAAGTCCTATGCGGGGCTGAAACAGGTCTCCCTCCCAGAGCCGCCGCCGCCTGAGACACCCGCTCTTAAGGCGGTCGCCGGCCCTACCTCAGCCACCGCCGGGCGTTTGGATCTGGAGGCGGTGTCCCAACTGTTGCACTACTCCGCCGGGCTGATCAGAAAAAGCAACTCGGCGACCGCGGGGGAGGTTCACTACCGAGCCGCCGCATCGGCAGGGGCGCTCTACCCAATCGAGCTTTACCTGGTCTGCGGCGACTTCCATGGGCTGGCCGCCGGGGTCTACCACTACGCTCCCGCCGATAATGCCCTCACCCAACTGAGAGAAGGCGATTTCCGGGGAAACCTGGCCGCTGCCGCTGCCGACGATTCTCTGGCGACAGTGCTCGCCACTATCGTCAGCACGGCGGTCTTCTGGCGCAGCGCTTGGAAGTACCGAACTCGGGGGTACCGTTACTGCTTCTGGGATAATGGCACGGTTTTCGCGAATCTGTTGGCAACCGCCAATTCTTTGGGCCAGCAAGCCCGCTTTCTGACCGGATTCGTCGACCGTGATGTAGACCAGATCCTGGGAGTGGAATCGGAGCAGGAAGCTAGTACCTGCCTGGTGCCGCTGGGCGCCGCTGGCGGCTTGCGACCGTATGTAGCCAGAGCACTGTCGGCGATAGACTCGGGCGATCTGGGTTTCACTGAGGCAATCACCTATCCGGAGTCGGACTTGCTCCATGCTGAAGCACGTCTCGACTCGCCACAACAGGTGTCAGACTGGCGGGGCCACGTTCATAGATTCGAAGACATCCGCATACCTGTTGTACCGTCCGAGCCGTTGGGAAAGGCGATCGTAGAGCGGGG
>VFHF01000109.1 GCA_009392095.1 SAR202 cluster bacterium | reverse complement strand
AACCATACACCGTGAGGGTAACGTTTAACGGGGATTTTCTGACCGATGAGAACCAGGGCAGCTACATAACCATCGCCGCTAACGGCGAGAGCTTGTTGAGCGTTAACGGAGCCCAAGAGGTACAGCATCATCGAAGCTACGGCCTACTCAAAAGACAACAATCTGACCAGGAGCCCGAACTCAGATGATTTCGAGATAGTTGCCTTCACATTAGGCGTTTACGAGACAGGACCATGAATATCACCATAAGAAAAACCTACAGGAATTCAACAACAAAGGCCCGGCTGATCACCTTGGCTTTGGCTCCGGTCGTATTTACGCTGTTAGTAGCGTGCGGCTCTTTTTCGGCGCCCACAGCGGCCCATCGGCCCACCACGGCCCCCGCCGACCCTGCCGCCATAACCCCAATCCTGGCTACAACGGTCTTGGAGGTGGGTGAGCAGCGGCTGGCATTCTTGCTAACAACATCCAAAGGCCTGATCAACGCTCCAACAGCGTTGGTCACCGCAGTCTTTCTGGAAGGAGACGGCGTGCCAGGTACGACCATGGAAGCCGCTTTCAATGCCTGGCCCTACGGTATTCGTGGTTCCTACAGCACCTACGTAAACTTCGACCGTGCAGGTAGGTGGCGGTTGGATGTAAAAGTAGACAACCCAGACGGCAATGACCAGATCCAGTTTGAGGTTGAGGTGATGGAGAAATCACCTGTCCCAGCCTTGGGAACCGTTGCGCTGATAAGCAAGTCCAAAGTCTTGGGAAATGATGGGCCCATCGAAGAGATAACCACGGATTACTCACCCGATCCAGACCTGTACCGGTTGACCATTAAAGATGCGGTGGAAAACCCCCTGCCTTCGGTGGTGGTGTTCGCCAGCCCGGCTTTCTGCACCAGTCCGACCTGTGGGCCTCAAGTGGATACAGTTAGCGAGTTAAAAGAGAGACACCCGGACGCGGCCAATTACATCCACGTGGAGATCTACGACAACCCGGCAGAGATACAAGGCGACCTGGACCGTGCTGAGATATTCGAAGTTGTGGATGATTGGGGTTTAACGGCTATCGAGGATTATTTCAACGAGAGTTGGGTGTTCATCTTGGATGCCGACGGCCGGATACACGACCGTTTCGAGGGCTTCGCTACGGTGGACGAGTTGGACGCCGCCTTGATGAAGGTGCTCGCCCAGACCTAGTGCTTGATGCCTAACCCGTGTCCACCTAGCTTGGGTTGACAGCTAATCTGACCCTCTCTACACTCCCAGAAAACATGAGCCGTTCCGCCGATCTTGACCGATACTGCCAAGATTGGACCGGACCGGAAGGAGTGCCCTGATGCCCACAGGACAAACCCTGGCCCCGGAGACGGTCGCCGGCATGGTCGCCGCAGCCAAAGCTTTTCTCGGCAGCCTGAACGGCCAGCAAAAAGCCAAGGCCACCTACGAATACATGGATGGCGAGCGGGTGTTTTGGTATTACCCGCCCATGAACCGCCACGGCCTGCCCCTCCGCGACATGGAACCAGCTCAACGCGAATTAGCGATGGAGGTATTGGCCAGTGGCCTTACCGATGAGTCTTACGAACAAGCTAAGCTGATAATGGAACACGAAAATGTCCTGGGTCCCTTAGAAAAGGAACAGGGCATCACGACCTTCGTTCGCGACACTGAACTCTATTATTTCACCGTCTTCGGCGAACCCGGTGGTAAGGACCCCTGGGCCTATCGAGTTGAAGGCCATCATGTTTCCATTCATTTCAGCATCTGGGGCGACCAGGTAATCGGCATGACACCCTTTTTCTTTGGCGCCAACCCCGCCGAGGTGCGGACGGGACCGAAGAACGGGCTGCGGATCTTGGGAGACCGGGAAGACTTGGCCTTTGACCTTATGGCCTCTTTGGACGAGAAACAAATCGCAGAGTCGGTCATCTATGACGCCGCCCCCGCCGACATCGTCACCTTCAATGCTTCCAAGGCCTCGTTGCCGGCCTACGAGGGCCTACCGGCATCCAAGATGAACGGGGCACAGCAGGAATTGTTGCTGGCCCTGATTGCGGAATACGTTAATCAAGTGCCGACTGAACTTGCCGAGCAGAAGCTGGCCGCACTGAAAGAAGATGGCCTAGACCATCTGTATCTGGCCTGGGCCGGGCCGGTCTCCAAGGACGAGGCCCACTATTATCGTATCCACGGCGGCGACTTCGTGGTTGAATTTGACAACCGCCAGGACGGAGCAAACCACATCCACTCGGTCTGGCGCGATGTTGAGAACGACTTTGCGGCTGACGTGTTACGAGACCACCTTATCCTGTACCACGTTCTCTGATCTTCCATCTCTGGTTCGCCCAAATAACAAAGGCCCCGGCAAACATGCCAGGGCCTTTGTTATTACCTACCTGTCTTCAAGCAGTACCGGTATCTCGACGTTATATGTCTCTTGAAGCAGCTTTAAGAACGATCTGGCTGTCGGCCCGATTTCCTGCCCACGGCGCAATAGCAGGTAAGTTGGCAGCAGGACCGGCGGCACTTCGGCCAGGTCGATCAATGTCAGCGATTCAAATTCCACTTCCCTGCGCACCGCGCTGCGCGGCAAGAATGAGACGCCCAGTCCCAACCGGACCATGTTCTTGGCGGCCTCCACGCTGTCCAGGTTCATCTCGACCTTGGCCGTGACACCTGCGTCCCGGCAGACCCGGTTGATGAACTGGAAATAGGACGAGCCTGGGTCCCCGGGGTCATAGACGATCAGCGGTTCCTGGGCCACTTGCGACATCGCTGCTACACGGGTTTTCGTGAAGGAATGGCCGGGATGGACGACCAGCACTGCTTCCTCGTCATACAAATGGAGGGCGTCAACGTCAGGGTGCTGCATGAACCGGGCTAGCCCCAACTGGACCTCTTCGTCCACCACCATCTGGAGCACGTCCGACGAGCCGCCGACTTTGATGTGCAGGTTGGCGTCAGGGTAAAGTTGTTGGAATTTCTGCAGGGTCTCGGGAAGAACATAAGTGCCGATCACTCTGGCCGTAGCCATGTTCAAGATTCCCGCAGAAGTCTGACGTACGCTTTCCAAGACTTCCCGACCCCGGCGCAATGTCTCCATGGAGCGCTGTGCGAAGGGCAGAAAAGTACGACCCATATCCGTCAGGCGAACACCCCTGGCGGTGCGGTGGAATAGCGTAACTCCAACCTCACTCTCCAACGTCTGCACCCGTGCACTCACCGACGGCTGAGACAGGTAAAGGGCATCGGCCGCGCGCCGAAAGCTCCCCCGGTTGGCAGCCTCCAGGAATGCCTCTAGCTGGGAAAATTCCATAACGTCACCTTTGCCAGGACGTACCCCTATCCAGCAACCTGAAATCCCGCTCGACGGCCTGCCACTCTAAATTACATCGAGTGATAGGCTTTGTCTATCGACCAGACGAAAATCAAAGATTCGGTGATGTACTCAAGAAGCCCTATGCACTAGCCAGGTTAGGTCTGGTCCAAGAGGCTTCCATAGCCTGTTTTACCAGATATTCCAAGCCTGCCTAAAGCCGCCCACATCGACACCAGAGTAGCCGAGAAAACAGGCATGCCCAAGTCCGATTCGATCAATCGTGCCACGTTTACTGTCCTTCAGTTGGTCCCGCTGAGAAACAGGGCGTCCGCTTGATCGGTGTCGATGTTCCGTGATTCCCGATAGGCCACCATTGGCTCGATGTCGCCGATGGCCAATCCTGAAGACACTCCCAACGACCGGTGGGAAACTACTTTCAAGCCAGGGACGGTCATCTCAAGATATTCCTTCTCCATCAATGTCATCTGTTCTGGATAAGGTGTTAAAAGGGCTAACTTCTTGGTTGCGGCTTGAGTCAAAGCCGCAACTTCGGCGCCGGCAGTGGTAATCGCCGGGCAGCCCACTGTCGACTCCAACATACCGATTAGCTCGGCATCGTAGTCCGGTCTCCCCACCATCGATCAGGCTGTGCGGGCAAAGACGACCACATTTAACCTCAGTTCGTTCAAGGACTTAGCCGCCCGGGGTAGATCGTCATTGGTTTGCCGTATAACGTCGGCGCCTAATTGACCGGCCAACCCTTCGGGGCGGCTGAGGCGTGCGGCGTGTATCGACACGCCCTAGGCCGCCATCTGAGCCAACTCGACCTCAACGACCGTGTTGGGCGGCGAAACTATCACTCCAATTCGTGCACGCCATCCAAACATACCTCCTCCGTACCAGGCCTATCTTTTGCCCTTTGATAGACGCCGTATTACGTACCAATGATCCGCAGGCAGCGGTTGAATTGGTCGTTGCCATTAACACACATATAAAATCGACGCTTGTGCGCTACTATACCCTCTGCTAGAATCTTGACGGAACTCGCTGGTTCGACGATTGAGGGCGTTTCACGAGTTGTGGCCGTTGAATAGCGACGCTCTATCGCGCCTGCGAATCAAACGTGGGAATGTTCAGAATTCTTAGGAGGGACTCGATGCCATCATTTTGGGAGAATCTACGATTTCCCGGCGAACGGGAAATGGACGACCTACACGGCGCCCAGGGACAGGACATGGCGACCTACGTCAGCTTCCCGTCGCCGGCGGAAGGCAGCAACTTCCCAGCTGTCATTGTAATCATGGAAGCTTTTGGCGTAACGGGGCACATTGAAAAGGTTTGTGACCAATACGCCGCCAACGGTTTCGTTGCAATCGCCCCGGCCTTGTACCACCGCCAGCACCCCAATCCCAAACTCGGATACGACGAGATGCCCGCGGTTCAACAATACATGGGCGCCCTTCGGGATGACGAGCTAGTGGAAGACGTAAACGTCGCCATCGACTACCTGCAGAACCATTACCAGCGCACCCACGGCCAGAAGATCGGGATCGTCGGCTACTGCGTTGGCGGGCGGATCACTTACCTGGCGGCCACCAGTTGCCCAGGCCTCAGCGCCGCTTCGGTCTACTACGGCGGCCGCATATTGGCGCCGTTCGGCGATGGCCCTGCTCCCATCGATCTGACCAGCAACATCAAGATTCCGGTCATGGGTAACTTCGGAGACACCGACGAGAACCCATCCCCAGCTGATGTGGCGACCATCGACCAGGCTTTGACAGCCGCAGGCGTGGCCCACGATTTCAAGTCCTACCCCGGCGCCGGCCATGGCTTCAACTGTGACGACCGGGGCAGCTACAACGAGGCAGCCGCCAAGGACGCCTTTGAGCGTACACTGGGTTTCTTCAACCAACACGTAAAGTAAACCCGCCCTTAAACTAGCGCATCAAAGACCCTGATCGAGATTCTTTTCTCGATCAGGGTCTTTTTAGGTGGGCCAAAATCCTTATCTGGGATTGTTAACACTAGGCGTGGCGAATACAATAGCCCCTAACCAAACTGAAGGTCACAGTTCAGTTACAGGAAGGCAAGAATGCTGAAAGCAGACCGGGACCAGATCATGGAGAACCTGTCGGAAGACGACCGTAAGCGATTCAGTGAATTCATCGATTATTACCGGGCTAAACGTAAGGCATCTTCCGGCGGCCAGATGCCGGCGAGAGAGATGTTCGAGGTGGTCGGCGATGGCCTTACCGACGTTGCGCGGCAGGCAATGGAAGCGGTGGTGCAAAGGGACGAGATGGGCCCGCACGCGGGTGACGTTCCCCCTGACTTCAACCTGAAACTCATTGGCTCCGAGGACCGGGTCCGGCTATCCAGTTTCAAGGGGCAGAAACCCGTCGCTTTGATCTTTGGCAGCTATACTTGACCCCCTTTCCGTGCTCAGGTTGAGCGCATGGAACGGCTATACAGCCAGTACCACGACCGCATAGAGTTCTTTGTGGTCTACGTCCAGGAGGCTCACCCCATAGACGGCTGGCAAGTGGATTCCAACATCTCCGATGATGTACTGTACCGCCAGCACCAGAGCTTTGACGAGCGGGAAGAAGCCGCCCAGTCCTGCACCATCGGCCTGCACATCTCCATTCCCACCCTAGTTGAAGAGATGGACAACGCCATCGATGAAGCCTACGGGGCGGCCCCGGAACGCCTGTACCTGATGGGCAAAGACGGCAAAGTCGTCTACCACGGCGGTGCCGGCCCCCACTTCTTCGACATCGAAGAACTGGACGAAGCCATCCAAAAGATGGAAGCCAGCGTCAATGGTCTAATGGCCGGATAGACGGAAGTCTGCTAGTCCCCCGGCTGCCGTGGCTCCACGAATGTGTTTCGGAACCGATAGAGGGTGAACTCCGGTTCCACCGGCGCGACCGACCTGTAACCGGCCTCTTCGATCTTGGCCACTATGAAATTCGGCCCGTCCGGCGAGGCCAAAGCCTCGGAGACGGCGGCCTCCAGGTCTTCAAGGTCCGAGACGGTTTTGGTGTTGGTGATGCCGCAGCTCTGGGCCACCTGCTCCAAGTCGGTTCCCGTGCCGGTGTGGCTGGTCTGCCCGCCAGTCTGGCCCCATTGCTCGTTGTCCCAGACTACGACCGTCAGGTTCTTGGGTTTCTCCCTTCCGATGGAGGCAATGGTCCCCATATTCATCAACAGAGATCCGTCACCGTCCAGAGAGATAATCTGTTCATCAGTGGCCATCGCCATGCCCAGGGCGATTGACGAGCAGAGGCCCATGTTGCCGTAGGTGTAGAAATTACGGTCTCGGTGCCCGGCGTGCCAGAGCTCGTCGGAACTGGGGCCAAGATTGCTGACGATGGGCGAGTGCCCCGCCAGGCGCAATACCAACTGAGTACCCTCGAATCTACGCAATCTTCCCTCCGTGGAGCATCTGTGTCAGGCAGATCGCCAAGGGCTGTCGGTTGGCGTGGCAGAGTTTCATGGCGCCGTCTAATAACTTGTCCATCTTTCCGTCATCTTCCAGGACGAAGTGAGGCAACCCCAACTGGTCCATGATTGGAATCACAGCCCGGCCCATGGCTACCTGTGCGATATTGAACTCGCCGGGGCCTCCGCGCAAGTTGATGAACATGGGAATGGGTGTCCGCGCAGGAAGGCAGAGGCTGGCCAGGGCGTTTACGCTATTGCCGAACCCGCTCGATTGCATGAACACCGCGGCGTTACGGCCGGTGGCATATGAACCCACCGCGATACCGATGGCTTCCTCTTCTCTGGTTGCCGGTACCAGCCGGAAGTAGGGGTCAGCTTCTATGAGACTAGTTACTTTGTCAATGGATATGTCAGGCACATAGACAATCATGGACGTATCCCAGTCCTTGAGCGTCTTGACGATCTGCTCCGCCCAGTTCATCGATAACTCTCCCGCTCGGGCCGATCAGATCGGACCGTTCAGACAATTGTGCTCAGGAACGCCCCAGGCGTGAACGGCTACAAACATAACAGTGGGACATTGGATTGTCAAAACTTGGCGGCTCCAGTGTGGGAGTCTATAATCCCACCAGTGATTTCGTAAGATCTATACGGAGAAATTAAAGTGATAATCGACCCTAAGACCTTTGAGAGATTTAACGCAGTGCTGACGGGAGTGATAGTCCCGCGGCCTATCGCCTTCGTTTCCACCATGTCACCCGATGGAGAGGTCAACCTGGCCCCCTACTCCTTCTTCAACGCCGTTTCTTATTCCAACGTCGTTTTCTCGTCGTCACGACACGTTGGACACAAGAGCAAAGATACCCTGCGGAACATCGAGGAGACCGGCGAATTCGTGGTCAACATTGTTGTCGACTCCATCGCCGAAGCGATGAACGCTACCGCAGCGGAGTATCCCGAAGGGGAAGACGAGTTTGAGATTGCCGGTCTGACCCACGCGCCTTCCCAGATCGTCAAACCGCCCAGGGTCGCCGAGTCCCCTGTAAATATCGAATGCAAGCTGGACCAGATTGTTCAAATTGGGTCCGGTGCACACGAACATGGTTTGGTAATTGGCACCATCTTGCTGATGCACGTCCGCGATGACGTCATCGACGGCCACCGTATCGATCAGGCCAAGCTGATGGCCACAGGGCGTATGGCGGGTAACATGTACTGCCGCACCAACGACCGCTTCGAGATGGTCCGACCGGTGTACGACCCTGAAAAGAAAGCAGTCGTAACACGGGAGTCTTCGAGCTTGGTCTAGATTCAGGGCGGCGTAACGTAATAGGAGTAAGACATGACTACAAAAATGTCCATCCTCAGTCCGGCTGCAGAGGCGTGGCGTCCCATGGATGACGATGTGCCGCACATATCCGACCTTCGAGGGACCACGGTTGCCATCTTGAACAACCGTTGGACCAGCATGAACATAATTTCCGAGCAGATCGGCATCATTCTCAAGGAGCAATATGGCGTGACCGAGGTCTTTGAGAAGCTGATCCCCTTAGCTTCCGCCGCCCCTCAGGAGACCTTTGACGAGGTTCAGGCAAAGGCCCAAGTGGCTATTGTCGGCCTGGCGAATTGAGGGTCCTGCACAGCGTGGAGTGTCCACGACAGCATCAGACTGATCAAGGACGGCATGCCCTCGGTGGTGCTGGTGACCGAACGGTTCACCACCCTAGCCAAGGCGTCCATGCGGGGTAACGGAGTGCCTGACGCTCCCATGGTGGTCCTACCCAAGACGGAGCTCACCGAATACGTCGAGCCGGATGTAGTGCGCACCGTGGCCAAAGAAGCGGTCGATCTGATCATCGCGCAACTGAAAGGGCCGCAGTCAGAAACAACTAGTTAGATTCCACTTCGACGATTTTCCGCTCCTTCCGATTGATTCAGGGGGAGCGGTTTTTTTGGCGAAGACACTGATCAGGAGTGGACAATGGCTAAGTCACCGGAATTTAGCTCGACCTCATCGGACATAGAAGACTCACCCGAGGCTGTTTTCCAGTTCATGCTGGAGCAGGGCTGGTCCGACGGGTTGCCGGCGATTCCGCCTACTGCTGACCGGGTGCGGGCAATGCTGGATTACGTTCAGCGAGATGCGAGTGAGTTGATTGGTTACATCAATCCGGACGCCGGCTCGGCCACCGTGGAGAAGATTGCGGTGAACGCCGTTATGGCCGGTTGTTTGCCTGAATACATGCCCGTCCTGATTGCCGCCGTACAGGCCATAACCGAACCCTCCTTCAATATCCATGGCCTGCAGACAACCACCAATCCTGCGTCGCCGTTGTTGATCGTCAACGGGCCGGTGCGGGGCCTGATCGGGTTGAACAGCGAGAGGGGTACCTTGGGGCCCGGTTACCGTGCTAACGCCACCATCGGCCGGACTATACGGCTGTTACTGCTAAACGTGGGCGGGGCGAAACCGTGGGCCACCGATATGTCGGTCCACGGCAGCCCAGCCAAGTACATCTCATGCATGGGCGAGAACGAAGCTGACAGCGTGTGGGAACCCCTCCACGTTGAGCGTGGGTTCTCTCCGGACCAGAGCGCCGTCACGGTGGTAGGCGCCCAGGGATACAGCAACTGCCTTACGTTCTACAAAGAGCCCGAGAGCTTCCTGAACATGATTGCCAGCGCCATGGCCGATATCAGTGACAACAACTACCTCTTGGCCGCCGGCAATCCGCTGGTCATCCTCACCCCAGGCCATGCTCAGATATTCTCAGATGCTGGCTACACCAAGCAACAGGTCAAGGAAGCGCTCTTCGAACTCTGCAAGGTGCCGTTGGACCGGTTCCCCAAAGAGACTTCGGTCATAACCTATGAGGATGGTTTCGCCATGGACGGAGACCGGGTCTGCCTCTGCCAGTCAGCGGACGACATAATTATCATTGTGTCCGGTGGACCCGAGCCGTATCACGTCCTCTACTGTGGAAACTTCGGTGACACCACTGCCGTGACCAAAGAAGTGCAGCTCCCTTGAGTGAAGACCTAGGGAATCTTCGTTAACAAAAAGTCCCGGCTCCGCAAAGAGCCGGGACTTTGTCTTCTAACCGGGTTGAAGAGACCTAGTACGGAACGTTGTCGTTCTCGCTAGAACTCTCCCCTAAATTTTCCTCGGGAGGTACCCCGTCTAGGGGCTTTTCCGTGGGAGTGTCTATCGCAGTATCGAGCTCGTTCTCTTTGGCGTAATCGGTCCCCCTCTGCTCGCCGTGGAAGGCGTCGAGGGCCTCGTCCAGTTTAGCCCGGAAAGTATCGGGGTCTTTGGTTAGCAGCATGATTCGACGGCCGTTCACCATGCGGACCCTCAGCCGCTCCCCGATGGGAAGCGAAAGAGTCTCAAGGTGGGATATCTCTTGGAACGGGTAAGACTTGATCCTGGGCCGTCCGTAGATAATCACCAAAGCATCCCGGTAAATCAGGTATTGCTTTGGGTTTGTCAGCCAACTGTAGATGGCTACGCCGATACCGAGGACGAAAAGCACGGGCTGGCCGAGGATTCCGATCACAGCGACGATCAAAGCGAAAATGAACGTCAAATTCAGGTTAGTCCGGTGGTTGTCCCAGTGGAGAGGTTGCTCTTGCATTTGTTCCATACGGCGGTATTCTATCACATCATTTAAGCCTGAGAACCGCTAGTTTGAGCGGGAATCAGGCTAGACAGCGGCGCCGCAGGACGGGCAAAAATAAGCATCCGGTTCCAATTTGGTGCCACAGGCGGCACAGAACCCGGGCCGGTCCTGAGAGCCAAATGTCCCAGAAGCTCCCTTGAAGTCCGGAAAATCAGGTTCGGCGTGTGGTAGTAGAGGGTCAAGTCCGTATTTGTTGGACCCACGGGTACCTGGCTGCACGGCCCAATAGAACAGCACCAATATCCCAATGATGGTGAAGATTATCAGGAGCCACCACGCCGAACGCTCGATGTCGTGGAGACGCCTGGCCCCCACGGCTAAGCCGGGTATGAATAAGACCACGCTACTGAGGCTATCGAGGACTGCCGTTCCTCCGAACAACGCTGCGTCAAAGACTGTGGCCACCCCCGATAGTAGCACTGAGAACAACGTCCACCACCAATATTCCGACCTGCTAGACCTGGTTCTGAAGTCAAAATATCTGCTGAACCCGGAGGAGACCGCCTGAGTGAAATTCATTTAACGATGTTATCTCCGTATCGGGAAACTGAAGCAATGATAGAGGCTTCTATTGGATAGTTCCATCGGTCCATTTGCTTGGCTAACTCAATTGTTCATAACTTCACTCGCCCGTTCACGGTGATGACTCGCTTAGCCATATACCACCTCGATATTTCCTTTACAGCAAAATTATGCCAGGCGTGGTACCATCGGGTCACTTTTTTCTAGACTAACCAACTGGGCTGCCAATCGGGCGGATTAACGGGAGTAGATGCTATGAAAGTTGGGGTAAACGTTGCGGTAAACAGCGACACAGGCGACATTGGCGCATTCGCTAAGAAAGCGGAAGAACTGGGATTCCAATCTCTTTGGATGGCTGAGCATCCGATCATTCCGGTCCAGACCACCTCCAAATATGGCGGTACTCCCGACGGCAGCATCCCCGAGTCCATGAGCGACATGGCTGACCCATTCATCTCTCTGGCAATCGCCTCCGCCACCACCAGCAAGATTATGCTGGGCACCAGCATCTGCCTGGTTCCCGAACACAATCCCCTGGTGCAAGCCAAGCAGATCGCGGCGCTGGACTTCCATTCAGGCGGGCGGTTCATCTTCGGCATTGGCACCGGCTGGCTCCGGGAAGAGACTGAGATAATGGGCGGCGATTTCGATCATCGCTGGACTCAAGCCCGGGAAGCTGTAGAGGCCATGAAAGAGATGTGGACCAAGGACGAGGCCGAGTTCCACGGTCACTACTACGACTTTCCGAAGGTCCGCGTCTTCCCCAAACCAGTCCAAAAACCCCATCCACCCGTGTTCCTGGGCGGGGCAGCCACTAACGTCTTCAAGCGGGTCGTAACCTACGGCGACGGCTGGATGCCGGTACGGGCCACCCCAGATAGCGTCCGGGCAGGCCGTGCATCATTGGACGAACTGGCTGATGCCGCGGGGCGCGACCCCAAGAGCATTCAGATACTGATTTATGGCGCTTCCAGCCGTGATGAGATCAAGCAGATGGAAGATGCCGGCGCCGACATGGCCACCGTACGTCTCGCCTCCACTGCCCCTGGAGAAGCCATCTCCGGCCTGGAGAAACTGGCTAAAGAGATGTTGGGCTAAACCATGCGCATCGACATCCACACCCACATCTCCCCCGACCGCATCGCTGCGCCGGTGCTGGAGGGTATGACGGCACAATTTGGCTACCAGGCGGTGGGTATCAATACCATCGATGGGATCAAGTCCCACATGCGGGCCTCCGGCGTGGATAAATCGGTTGTGCTAGGGGTAGTGGACCGGCTGGAACACATCAAGCCGGCCAACGATTGGCTGATCAGCATCCAAGACGACATGCTGGTGCCCTTTGGCGCCATCCACCCGGACATGGACGACATGCCAGGGGAGGTCCGCCGCCTGCGGGATGCCGGGATCAAGGGCGTGAAGCTGCATCCCATGGTGAACCAGTTTTTTCCCGACGACCCAAAGATGTTCCCCTTGTACGAGGAACTGGGTGATGACATGGTGGTGGAGATTCACTCGGGGCGCTGGGCGCACACCAAGCCTGAGGACACGGTCTACTCGCCGCCGAACCGGATCATGAACATGATTCGCCAATTCCCCAAAATGAAAGTGGTCTGCCTTCATCTGGGTGGGTTCTATATGTTGGACGAGGCGGAGAAGGAACTGATTGGCAAGGACAACGTCATCATCGACACCACCTGGCCACCCGAGTTGAAAGAGGTGGGCACCGACACCCTGGCCGCCATCATCAACAAACACGGCGCCGACAAAGTGTGCTTCGGCACCGACTTCCCTCTGGCCGACATGGCCAAGGACTCCCAGTTCATCGAAAGCCTACCGGTCCCCGATGCCGCCAAAGAACGCATCCTGGGTGAGAACTTCCGGGAACTGGCTGGTCTATAAAACCCCCGATCCACTGGAGACAATATGCCCGCCGAACTTGACGCTTGGCTGGAACAATCCAGAGAAGAAGCGCTAGACCCCAGTCTGCCCATCTGCGACCCGCACCACCACCTCTGGGACAAGCCGGGCGATCGCTACATGATTGACGAAGTCACGTCAGATATGGGGTCTGGGCATAATGTCGTGCAGTCCCTATTCGTGGAGGTTGACTCCATGTACCGTGCATCTGGGCCGCCGGAGATGCGGCCCGTTGGGGAGGTGGAGTGGGCGCGCGGCATCGGAGCTCAGAGCGACAGCGGGCTATACGGGCCAACCAAGGTGTCCGCTGGAATCGTTGGCTACGCCGACTTGAACCTGGGAGCGGCTGTTAGGCCAGTTCTGGAAGCGATGGAGTTGGCCGGTAGCGGTCGGTTCCGCAGCATACGGCACACCTGCAGTTGGGACGCCTACGAACCACTTCGATCCCACCGCTCCGGCTGGCCTGGGATGATGGCCGAATCCAAGTTTAAGGAGGGATTTGGCGTGCTCATCGGCATGGGCCATACCTTCGACGCTTTGGTCTATCACCCACAGCTGTCGGAGCTGACGGGCCTGGTCGACGCCTTCCCGAACGCCGTATTTGTCCTGAACCACATCGGCCGTCCCTTGGGCGTCGGCCCCTACGCTGGCTATAGAGACGAGATATTTGAGGTCTGGAAAAAAGAAATGACTAGCTTGGCCGAACGACCCAATGTGATGGTCAAAGTGGGAGGTCTGGGCAACCGGGTCAGCGGATTCGAATGGGATTCTCAGCCGATGCCACCGCACTCGACCGAACTTACAGAAAAGACCTCGCCTTACTATCTGCACACTATTGAAGCCTTCGGGCCAAAGCGCTGCATGTTCGAGAGCAATTTCCCGGTGGACAAGAGTTCCTACTCATATACCGCAGTCTGGAATTCTTTCAAACGCATGACCAAAGAGTTCTCGGACACCGAAAAAGCGTGGCTGTTCCACGACACTGCCGCCAAGGCCTACCGTCTACCCTTATTGTCCAAACAGTAGAGCCTAGAATGCGCGCGCCGGTAATATCCGGCGGTAGACACCCGGGGAACCGGGAGGATGGCTGTAGCTGCCGCCGATGTAATCGTGCATGGTGTCCGCTTTTCGGTACTCTTCCCAGACCAATGACTCTGGCACTTTTTCGTGCTCGAACTCGTACATCGTCAGGTATTTTGGAGCGCCTTCAACCACGTGATACCGGCGCACGAACAAGCAGCCGGGCACGGTTAGGTTACGTGGGGTGCGCTGGTTGTCGTAGTAGTCGTTGTACTTCGCCTCAATATCTGAGGGTACGTCCATCCGCCCGATCTGTAGTGCCGGGGCCATTCCCCTCCCCTTGGTGTCCGGATCGCTTTCAGCGGGTGAGATCTGGGTGCATACGCTGCGCACAGTGCCCCGCCCGATGATGTTCGGAGACATCCGTTTGGTCCAATCAGTGGGGTTCTCGCTCTGCCGACGGTATTCGGCGGATCGCAACGTTTCCACCGACTCCAGTTCGTAAACCGCTAAATATCTCGGGCCACCCTTGGTCGCCTGATACCGGGCGCCGTCCAGGAATCCCGGAGCGCTCAGACGCTCGGGCAAGTGCTCTTCGTTATACCATGCGTTGAACTCAGCGTCATGTTCGATGTCGACATCGGCGTAGACCACCAACAATGCAGTACCCTTCTTTTTGACCATGCTGTTTTCTCCTAGATTGACCGATTGCTAGTCAGTGGTTTCAAAGGCCAGAGTGGCAAAGCGCATAAAGATGCCCCCGCGAGGCTCGGCCAACGGTCCGTTGGCCACCAGGCAGGCAATAACGTATTTGCTGCCGGGGGTGGCGCCGGGGCTGAGCTCGATGCGCTGAGGGGCATTGATCCCCACGATCACGCCGGTGCTCCGGTCGATCTGGCCGTTGACCCAGATTTCGCCATAGTTATCCACGTTGGTTTCGAACCACAGCCTCGCGCCCTCGACCGGCATTCCGTTCACCTCTAGGGGCAGCTCGACGGTGGTCCGGTACCATGCGAAGGTGAAGCCCACAGAAAGGCTTTCTCGGATGTCGGCGCACACGGACCAGCTGGAGTCATCGAAATCGGCTTCCCGGGGTGGGCTGGCCAGCAGTCGGGCAGTGAGGCCCTCATTGGGCTCGCCGGGAACAAATCCCTCTCCAACTTTCCACTCTGCTTTGACCTTTTGCCGGTCTGCGGCGTTATTCAAGTCTAGCGCAACTCTTGGCATATTGAACTCCTATCCACCGTTCCGGATGAAATCGGCGATGCGTTCGCCAATCATCATCGTGGTGACGTTTGTGTTGGCGCGGATACAGTTGGGCATGATCGACGCATCCGCTATCCGCAGATTCTCCAGGCCATGGACTCGCCCGTGCTGGTCAACTACTGCCATGCCGTCCGAGGACGGGCCCATCTTGCAGGTGCCCGATATGTGTTGTCCAGTCGTGACATCCCGGGCGCAGAAGGCGTCTAGGGCGTCGTCCGAGGCCAATTCCTCGTCGGTAGGCTCGATGCGGTATTCCACGAAGTCGTTGAAGGTGCCACTCTGGCCCAAGCTGACGCAGGTGCGGACCATCTCCCGCATCCGCTGCCGGTCGAATGGGTCGCGCAAGTACCGGTAGTCCAACGAAGGCTGCACACTGGGGTCGGTGGAGGTCAGCTTCAGTTCCCCGGCGCTCATGGCCAGGTCCAAAACCCCCAGCATCCGAACGCCCAAGGGCTCCATGCGTTCGCCGCCCCGGTCGATTCGCTCCGTGGCGTACGACTGCATCAAGATCATCAGGTCGTTCCGGTATTCTGAGCCGTCCGAAGTCCACCGCAAACCCATCTGCACCCGAGGGGCAAACCCGTCCAGAGGAAAGCCTTCTTTGGTCTTGAAAGTTACGTAAATCATGGGGTGGTCGCGCAGGTTCTGTCCCACTCCGGGAAGATCGTGGACCACCTGCAGGCCCATCTCCTGTAGATGGGTTGCGGGACCCACACCGGAGAGCAGCATGATCTGCGGCGATCCGATAGCGCCGGAACTGAGGATGATCTGGTCTGCTTCAGCGGTAAATATCTCGCCTCCGCTCTCGACCTCCACTCCAACGGCTTTCTTGCCCTCAAAGATGATTCGGCGGGTGGTGCAGTTGGGCCGGATCGTCAGGTTCAGCCGGTGCCGGGCCGGAGTCAGATATCCGATGGCGGTGCTAAATCTGATGCCATTGGGATTATTGAATGGTATCGGTCCGATGCCAGACGCCTCTGGATGGTTATGGTCTGGGCTCTCCGGAAATCCAGCGGCCCGGCAGGAAGCCTGGAATGCTGCTTGGTCTGGATTAAGCTCGTCCTGCTTGAACCGGCGGGCGATTATGGGACCCTCCGAGCTATGAAAATCGTCGTCTGGAAAGTCGGAGTCAGTCTCGATCTTTCGGAAGTACTGCAGCAACTGTGGAAAGCTCCACTCGTCATTGCCCATCGCAGCCCAGGAGTCATAGTCCTCGGGCACTCCCCGCAGGAATACCTGGCCGTTGATGGCGCTGGAGCCGCCGGTGACCTTGCCCCGGGGGACCATCATAGGAGGGGAAGTCTCGGTGGCCTTACCCCAGAATTGCCAATTGTGGTCGCTGGTCATGATATCGGTGGCAGTGGCGTAGCCGAATTTCACCTCATCGGGCAGTTGCTCAAACTCGGGGTAGTCCGGGCCTGCCTCCAACAACAAAACGGAACGGTCCGGATCCTCGCTGAGGCGGGAAGCCATGATGGAGCCGGCCGAGCCGGCACCGACAACGATCACGTCGTACTTCATAATCGCTCTCCCCTTTGGTTCAGATTGTGGGTTCGGCCCAGATGATACTGGGGGCATCATCTAGCGTCAACTGAGTATCAGCTTGGACTGAGACGCCCATTCGTTTGACAACCTGGGTCGCACCATTAGAATGGCAGAAGCCAATTGAAAACGAGGAATGAATCATGATCAAGCACTTTGGAAGCTTGTACGCCGGACACGTCGATCTCGGAGACCTTGGCTTGGGGGCGACTGCCGTCAACGACCGACGATTTGATAACGACCATCTGAGCACGATCTTCAACCGAGTGGAGCAGATCGTCAAAGTGATGGACGACCTGAACTACCACAGTTTCTGGGCCGCAGAGCACCACTTCCAGCATGAGGGCAATGAGGTGATTCCCAACCTTTTGCTCCTCTACGTGCACCTGGCTCATATAACCAAGAACCTGAAATTCGGCTGTGGTTTCAACATAAATCCCATGTGGCACCCTCTGCGGCTAGCCGAAGATTACGCCACGGCAGACATCCTGACCAACGGACGGGTGATTTTTGGCGTTGGCCGGGGCTACCACTCCCGGGAGGTGGACACCTTCGGAGTTCCCAGCACCAACTCGGACAACGACGCCAACCGCGAGATGTTTGAGGAGCAGGTCGAGATCATCATGAAGGCCTTCAATGAGGAGTCCTTCTCCCATCACGGCAAGCACTACGATCTCCCGCCCGAAGTCCCTTACCGTGGTTACACCCTTAAAGAGATCACATTGGTGCCGAGGCCCAAACACCTGCCGGTGGAGACCTGGCAGCCGATGGTGAGTTCCACTCAACGGGCCATGGACTTCATGGCAAAACACAACATCCAGCCCGTCATCGGCGGCGGGGCTGTGACCGGCGGTCCTTCCGACGACGTGATCGAACGCTGGACCGAGACCTTGGTCAAGCATGATTATAAAGATGTCCAATTGGGCAGCAGACTGGTGGTAGGACTGCCGACCTTTATCGCTGACACCGAGAAAGAAGCTATTGAGCAGTCCCGGAAGTACCTGGAAGAGGACATGAAAATGTTCGCGCCTTTGGGATTCTTCCGCTCCTTCACCGAAGAGATGCTGGAGACTCTAGGCGACCCCAGCCGTGCCCCCTCCGCTGGGTTCCCGACTATGGAGGACACCATTGCCTCTGGCGCATGGGTCTGCGGTCCTCCTGAGAAGATCACCGAACGCATCATGGAGATCCAAGACAAATACCCTGGACTTGAGTACATGCATGTCGGATGCGGACGCCAAGGCGTGCCCCTTGAAGTCATGATTGAGCAGCTAGAGCGCTTCGGCAAAGAAGTAATGCCCAAGTTCAATGTTGAAAAGCCTGGGTAACCTACGCCCCTAAGTGTTTCAACCCATTAAGCAGCTAATTTCGCGCCGGACCGTGGCCCACTTCCCATCCGGCGCTTTGATTGTCCGCGTTCAACTTTTGCGACTTACCAGCGGTTTAGCCCACGAAGAAAATGAATGGATACAACTCTAGGCTGGGGGTCCGACGTACTGATATGGAATGCCGTGGTGCTGACCGCGGTCTCATTGGGCGTTGGGTTGTTGGGGGGCTTCGTAGGCTTGGCCTTGGGGACCATGCGGCTTCCCGCCATGCTGCTCATGGGAATGGCCGCGCCCACCGCCGGCGGCACCAATATCCTTGTTAGCAGTATCAGTTCCATCTTCGGCGCCGTACGGCACTTACGTGAAGGGCGGGTCAACTGTAGGTTGGTGCTGATTATGGGCGGCCCGGCCTTCGTTGGCGCTTTCATCGGCGGATTCATGGGTGGCAAGGTGTCGGAAACCATTCTCTTGTCGGCTGCCGGGTTGCTGGTCCTGTGGCAGGGAGTGGAGTTGCGCATGAGGGGCCGGACTGTTGCAGCAGCCGACGATTTCGTGACCAACTACAGCGGAAAACGAATGGTCCTCGGCGGTGGGATGGGACTGGCGGTTGGTCTCCTTGGCGGAGCGGTGGGGCTCATCTTGGGCAGCATCCGCCTTCCGGCTTTAATCCGGGTACTGAAAGTAGATCCTAGGATAGCGGCCGGCACCAATCTGGTCATTGGATTCGTGATGGGGTCGGTGGGCTGGATTGGCCACGCCATCAAGGGAGATGTCGACTACCAACTCCTGATACTCATGCGCGCTGGCGCTGCGG
>VFHF01000108.1 GCA_009392095.1 SAR202 cluster bacterium | reverse complement strand
TTACTCCCATCTTGCGCGATATCTCGGGCGACATCGCGGTGTTCAACGCGTTGAGTGCCTCCATAGTCATGGGAATAATGATCTTGCCGATGGTTTCCAGCCTTAGTGAAGACGCCATGCGTTCGGTCCCCCGAAACTTGCGGGAGGCGGCCTACGCCCTGGGTTCCACGAAACTTGAGGTCTCCACTCTGGTGGTCGTGCCGGCAGCCCTTTCCGGCATCATGTCCGCGTTCATACTAGCGGTGTCCCGGGCCATCGGCGAAACAATGATCGTCACCATCGCGGCGGGGCAGAATCCCAGCTTCACACTCAACCCATTCGTGCCAATCGAGACCATGACTGCCTACATCGTCCAGGTTAGCCAGGGAGATGCGCCCGCTGGGTCCATAGAATTCAAGACCATCTTCGCGGTGGCCCTGCTGCTCTTCGTCATGACTCTGGTGATGAACCTGCTTAGCCAATACGTGGTTAGCCGGTTCCGGGAGGAGTACGAGTAGTGGCGGTGATTCCTCAATCAGAGTTTCAGCGGAGGCAGGCCCGCCGAAAGTGGATGGGCCGTGCTTTCCACGGGCTTTGTTTGCTGTCTGTGTGCATAGCTCTGGGCATGCTGGCGGTGCTGCTGATCTATCTGTTGCAACAAGGCGTGACCGGAATCGATTGGAGCTTCCTGACCAGTTTCCCATCTCGTCACCCTGATAAGGCTGGTATCAAACCCGCGATGCTGGGAAGCATCTACGTTGTGCTGGTGGCCGGAGTGGTCTCTTTCACCCTGGGTGTGGCCACGGCCCTATTCCTTGAGGAGTACGCCACCCGGAGCAAATTCGCCAAGATAGCCAAAATAAACATCGCCAACCTGGCCGGCGTGCCGTCCATCGTGTACGGAATCCTTGGCTTGCAGATATTCGTGCACAGCATGCATCTGGGTAACAGCGTGCTGGCCGGGGGGTTCACGCTGGCGTTGTTAGTCCTGCCCATCGTGATTGTTGCCGCCAGTGAGGCAGTTCGGGCGGTGCCGCCGTCGTTACGGGAAGGGTCCTACGCGTTGGGAGCCACCCGCTGGCAGGTCATCTGGCGCATGGTGATACCTCAGGCTTTCCCCGGAATCTTGACCGGGGTCATCTTGGCCGTCAGCCGGGCCATTGGCGAAACGGCGCCCCTCATCGCCATGGGCGCGTTGACCTTTGTGCCATTTACGCCGGACAGCCCGTTAAGCCGGTTCACGGTGCTGCCCATCCAAATATTCAATTGGACCTCCCGCCCTCAGGAAGGATTCCGGGAGACTGCGGCAGCCGGTATAATTGTTCTGCTGGTCATACTCCTGGTGATGAACGCGGGCGCCGTGATACTCCGCAACCGTTTCCAGAACAAATGGGAATGACGGAGACCCCAAGTCCAGATTTCTTCTCCAACAATCTGAAAGCACTCTCTGATAATCGATAGAGGACAGAAGAAAGATTGCAAGACCAGGATTTCATCCTTCAGACCCGCGGACTAAGTGTCTATTACGACACTAAGAAAGCGGTCACCGATGTCGACCTGGATGTGGTTCGAAACCGCATCACGGCGATCATAGGGCCGTCGGGCTGTGGCAAGAGCACGTTGCTGCGCTGCTTCAACCGGATGAACGACCTGATACCCTCGGCGCGGGTGGAAGGGCAGGTGTTGTTCGACGGTCTCGACCTCTACGGACATGACGTTGACCCCACCGAGATACGCTATGAGATCGGGATGGTGTTCCAGCGACCCAACCCCTTCCCCAAGACCATCTACGACAATGTGGCTTTCGGGCCACGGATCAATGGTTTCCAGGGCAACTTAGCTGAGTTGGTCGAGCGGTCTTTGGTCCGAGCGGCCCTTTGGGATGAGGTCAAAGACCGGCTCAATGCAAGCGCTTTGTCCCTCTCGGGTGGCCAACAACAGCGGCTCTGCATCGCAAGGGCTCTGGCCGTAGAGCCCAGGGTGATATTGATGGACGAGCCATGCTCGGCGTTGGACCCCATCGCCACCTTGGCCATCGAGGAACTGATGCGGGAGCTGTCCGAAGACTATTCCATCGTCATCGTGACCCACAACATGCAGCAGGCGGCTCGCGTGTCCCACTACACCGCGTTTTTGATGGTGGAAGAAGCAAGAGTAGGATTCCTAGTTGAATTCGGCGAGAGCCGGCAGATCTTCACCAACCCGGAGGACGAACGGACTGAGGCCTACATCACCGGCAGGTTCGGATAGGCTGAGGAGGAAGTCATGGTCAGAGCTGATTTTGCCTCAAGGCCAGACAAGCTGCGGGAATGCGTCGTGGATCGAGGAGGTTCCCATGGTTAGGGCTGATTTCGATCGAAGTCTGGAAGAACTTGAGGCCGAGCTTATCGGCCTGGGCGAGATGGTTGAGAAGGCAATCGTCAAGTCAATGGACGCCCTCGAGCGCCGGGACTTGGCTTTGGCGTATGAAGTTGTTGCCGAAGACGACCAGATCGATGAGAAGCGTTTCGAGCTGGAAGAGAAGTGCATCGACCTTATCGCCACCCAGCAACCCTTGGCCGTTGACCTCAGGACCTTGCTTGCCGTTTTGCATATAGCCGTGGAACTGGAGCGGATGGGTGACTACGCAGAGGGAATCGGCAAGATATGTATGATTATTGGCGAAGATGAGCCGGTGGAGACACCCCAGCAACTAGCTCAGATGGCCCGGATGGGAGTGGCCATGCTGCAGAGAAGCCTGAAATCACTGATGGACCGGGACACCGATCTGGCCGATGAAGTCTGGGACTCGGATGACGAAGTAGACGCGCTATATGACGCTGTCTGCCACCAGATCTTTTTGGACATGGGCCAGAATCCAAAAACCATCGAGGCTGCGACCCATTTCCTTTGGGTGGCCCACGACCTGGAACGGATCGCAGACCGCGCGACCAACATCGCTGAGAGGGTGATATTCGTCGTTACCGGGCGGATCGGGCGTTACAAACCCCCGAGAGAGTTAAACTAGACGCCATAATCAGGTCTATTTCCCTATGCGGTCAGGCTCGTATTCCTGCCTACCCGTTAGTAATTATGTACTGTATAATTATGGTAGAAGATTGAGCGTGGATGTTGTGAGGTTGGTGGGGTGGTTGTAGGTATCCGGAGTGACCGACCCCTACTGAGAATCGAGATGGCAACCGATATCACGGTACCCATCATTTATGCAAGATAAGTACCAAAAAGAGATTGAAGAGATTCTAAGGAACGCGGGCGAAGTCGCTCCTGAAGAGTCTGGCAGAGAGACGGAAAATCCACTGGAGGACCGTCGCCAGGCGGTACGACAGGCGGACGAAGCAATTAAGGCCCCAGTTCCAAGCGCGCCCAGAGGCCGTTGGCCTACCATAACCCCAGGCAAGATTCTGATGACTGGCCTGGTCGTCTTCATCGTCAATGCCCTGCTCCAGATATGGATTTTGATTTGGGTCGGACTGGCCCTGTTGGTGTTTGGCTACCTGCTCTTTTTCATCACCCCCAGAAACGTTTCTATAGAGAAACGGTGGCGGGGCGAGTCCATAGAGGACGCACCGGAGTCACCATGGGACCGGTTCAAACGCTGGATCAAGAGTTGAAATTTACCGAGAGCTACCAGGACAAAGCGCAAAAACAAGAACGGGGGCCTTAGGCCCCCGTTCTTGTTTTTCTCAGGAGTTCATTTGGCCATCGCCTAGTTCGCGCTGAGACGGTCGGCAATCGCCAACACTAGATTGCCCATGTGAGGGTGGTCCGGCTCAACATCGACGCGGAAGCCGAATTCAATCATTCGTTTGGTGCAGACCGGCCCAACTGAGGCCACAACTAATGGCCCGGTGGCCATGATGTTCCGGATCGATTCTTCTTTGCCTGCCTGGGAGGCTATTGCTAAAAGATTGTTGATCTGTACTTGGCTGGTGAATGCGATGGCGTCTATCTGGCCGCTTTCGAGGGCGTCGATCAGACCCAGTACCGGGGCGACGTCTTCGGCCAAGCCCCAGGTGTACAGAGCAACCTCACGGACGTTAGCGCCGCGCTTTTCCATGGCCTGTGTCAGATGGGAGTTTGGCGCGCCGTAAGCCTGGACTGCCACTTCTTTCCCGCCCAGGTCGAGTTCTTCGATGGCGGTCAATAGGTCGGCAGAGGTGAACGGCTCTGAGGGCATGTGGTCGATGTGGACGTTGTTGCGGCGCAGAACGGCGGCGGGTTTGGGGCTGCGGGCTATCACGGTGACGCCGGCCAGGGCTTGAAGGGTCTCTGATTCTTTGCCTTGAGAAGCCGCGCTATCAAAGAGGGCTTTGGTGCCCACTCCGGTCTGGAAGACCATCACCTGTACCTTGCCGGCACAGATGTCGTCCACAAGTTCCTTCACCTCAGGAGTTGCACCCAGGTGGACTTCTTGCATGACGGGCGCAGGGTAAGGTACCCCGCCGTTACGCTCAATCAAGGCCCCCATCTCAGAGAGCATGCGGGCCTCGACGTAAGCGACTGTCTTTCCGGCCAGGGACGGTGAATCTGGAGGCGCCAAATCAGTATCGCCTTAGACGGCGCACTCGCCCTCGCCCCGTTCCAGCTTGTAGAGGTTGGTGCGTTCCCAGTCCTTGTAAAGGTCTGAGCCGGGGGTGGCTTCGGCTGCGGCTTCCTGGGCTTGTTCGGCAACCTCGGTCACCGCTTCCAGCCCTACCCGGTCTAAGAAGTCGTTGAACTTCTCGCCGTCGGCGCGGTTGTCTTTGTAGTAGGAGACGACGTTTTTCAGCACGCCGGGGACGGACTTGGCCGGAATCTTGATCCGGGGGATTCGCGTTCCGATGCGGGAGTCTTGGACGTTAACGTCTCCATAATTCCCACCCAAGAACATCTCATAGGCAGGGATTTGCTCGCCGTCGGCGCCCTTGGTGGCTGCGCCGTGGAAGCCGATGTTGGCGATGTGATGCAGGCCGCAACCGTTGGGGCAGCCACTCATCTTGACGCGGATGTCATTGACGCCCTCATCTTCGAGGAGGTTGTCCCAGCTTTCAATCTCTTTTTTCAGTGCGCCGGCTAGGCCCATCGAAGAGGTGATGCCAAGTTTGCAGCTATCCGTGCCGGGGCATGAGACAACGTTACTGATGGAATTGGCGTTTGCTTCCGCTAGGCCGATCTCAACAAGCTGGTCAAACACGTTATGGAGCATCTGCTCCGGGATGAATCGCAGGACCAGGTTTTGTTCTTGGCTAGTGCGGGCCCGGCCGCCGGTGTACTTCCGCATTATGTCGGCCAGTCCGTGGAACTGGTCCGCAGTGATGTTGCCGCGATCAGGTTTCACATGCACCGCGAAATAGCCCTCTTGTTTCTGGGCCTCAACGTTGGTGTTGCGCCACACGGCGAAGTCACCGCCACCGTTGGCCCCGTTGGTGTAGTTGGCGACCAACTCTGGAGGAGTCTCCCGCATCATCTCTTCCACGTTCATAAACGGCTTGGGGTCGATGAGACCGATCTTCTCTAGTTCGGTTTCAACCAATGTCTTGAATTCGTCGAGACCAATCTTGTCGACTAGCACCTTCAAGCGGGCCATCATGCGGTTCTTGCGAAGCATGTCGGCGTTGTTGAAGACCGTGAATATGGCCAGGGAAAGCCGGAGGAAGTCTTCCTCTGGCAGAAATTCGTAGAGGGGTTTGGCCAACCGGGGCATGATGGACGTGCCACCGGCGACGAATACTTTGAAGCCGCGCTTCTCTACCCCGTCTTCAGTCCTGATCTGTGATACGTAGGTCAGGTCTTGAATGGCGGCGGCGACATGGTCGTGGTCGTCGCAGCCGGTGAACGCGCTTTTGAACTTGCGGGGAAATGCTTGGGTCAGAGGATGTCGTACCGCAAACCGAACGAAGGCCGCCAGATAGGGAGTAGGGTCGAAGACCTCCGATGCGCAGATCCCTGCAGTGGGCGCTCCGACCACGTTGCGCACCACGTTCCCGCAGGCCTCGCGGGTGCTCAGGCCGGCAGTCCCCAGCAATCTGAGGGCGTCTGGGCACTCGTCCAAGGGGACGTGGTGGAATTGGAAGTTCTCTCTCGTGGTGATGTGGCCCTTGCCAAGGGGAGCAAACTTCTTACTGAATTCGCCCAGAATATCCATGGCCTCGGTGGTGATGATGCCGCCGGGAATCTTGACGCGAATCATCTGGACATCAGCCTGGCGTTGGCCGTAGACACCCTGCTTCAAACGGAAGGGCGTGAATTCCGTGTTTTCCCTTTCGCCGGCCACGAATGCCGCCGACTCCTCCTCCAACCGCACTATCTCGTCTTCCATGAAGGGAATTATGGTCTGAGTATTCTTGGATAGCTCCAAGCTCTCTTCGTAGATGGCCTCATTGGTCTTGGTCTGAGCATTTGATGGATCGGTCGAGGTTTTGCTAGTCAACTTGTTTCGTCCTCCGAGTATTGGGGCAAATAAAAAACCCACCGGTGTGATTCACATGGTGGGCTCAAGGGTTCCTAGTTGTGTTGTTATCTAACGCAGAAGGTTACCTGATCCCTATGTAACAGGTACAAGTACAACAAGAGGCGCAGGGGTTACCATTCACCTTCAACATTGTTACAAAGTCTACTCTCGCGGCATTTAGCTGTCAACAGGCACGCTCGAAAGCTGAGAATAGCCAATGTTCGAATAATCACCAAGGCCGGCAGCGGTGTAGTATTTTCATGTTTCAACGATGCCTGTATAGTCATCACAGTTCAGATACCCGGGATGGAGACAAGGAAGCCATGAAATCGACGGCTGACGTAGTAATCGTAGGCGGCGGCGTGATTGGCGCCAGCATCCTGTTCAATCTGGGCAGGATGGGCGTGACCGACACTTTGCTGTTGGAGAAAGACGTGCTGGGCTCCGGCTCCACGGGCCGCTCCCAGGCTATCTGCCGGATGCATTACTCCAACCCGGTCACCGCGACCATGGCTTGGGAGAGCCTGGGAATCTTCACAAATTTCAACGAGGTCGTCGGCGGAGAGGCGGGCTTCGTCGAAACTGGTTACCTGGTGATCGTGAACCAAGAAGACAGTGCCGGACTGGCCAGTAACGTGGCGATGCAGTACTCACTGGGTATCGACACCATGCGGGTAACCGCCCTGGATCTTCAGGACATCGCCCCCATGGTTTCGGTAAATGAGACCGAGTTCATGGCCTGGGAACCCCAGTCAGGCTACGCCGACCCCTACATGGTTACCACCTCCTATGTCACCCGCGCTAGAGAATTCGGGGCCGAGATTGTGCTCCGTAACCCGGCCACCGAGATTGAGGTTTCCGGCGGAAGGGTCATAGCAGTGGTTACTGCCGAAGGGCGGGTAGAAACCCCCGTGGCGGTAGTGGCGGCGGGCCCGTGGTCCAAGTTGGTGTTGGCGCAGATGGGCGTGGACGTGCCCTTGGTGCCGGTGCGCCACCAGGTTGCTTCCCTGACGCGGCCGGTGGACAAGCTGCCTCTGCATCCCACCGTTGGCGATATCGCCCAGTCGTTCTCATTTCGGCCCGACGGCAGTTCAATGACCATGATGGGTTTTGGCGACGATGAGGAAGTTGACCTGGAAACCTACAACCAGGGCGTGGACATGGACGTGATGGCCGACGCTCTGGGCCGGCTGTCCCGCCGGATACCGGCCATGGAAGACGCCTATTTCCGCGGCGGATGGTCCGGCCTCTTCACGACGACGCCCGATTGGCATCCAATCTTGGACGCCGTCCCAGGAATCGAAGGTTTGTATTGCGCAGTGGGCTTCAGTGGTCACGGATTCAAGCTCTCGCCCATGATCGGAGTCACCATGGCTGAACTCATCGTGGAAGGCGCAGGCAAGACCGTGGATATCTCACCTCTCCGTTTCAGCCGTTTCGAAGAGGGTGACTTACTGGGGTCCAGCTACCGCTACCGGGTTCTGGCCTAGCCACCGCCTGTTTTCAAAATACCTGTGTTCAAGACAGCCAAACACCTTTTGTTGCTCTCGGTAGTTTCTTTGGTACTGCTTGGCGCGGTCCAGGGTAGCGATAACCCCGGTCCGAGCGATGTCGCTATAGGGCCGCACAAGTACAACTTGTTCCGTTGGGGAGTGGACCACTTCTTGGACAAGTGGGTAAACAAGTTCCAAGACATTCTTCCGTGGAACTCGGAACCCCCCAGGGAGAGGCGCATAGGCCAAGCTCAAGAGTTCTTCGATCTGAGGAGCCAAATCAGGGACTTGGAACGCGAGTTGGCGGACAGGAACGGGCCGGCCGACATCCATGAGCGTATCGATGGGTTGCAGCGACTGGTGGATGACATGCAGCCCGATGTGGAAGAGACAATTGAGTCGGAGATCAGTTCGGTATTGGTTGAGGAAGGGTTCTCCTCCCGTATCGGTGTCATATTTCCGCCGGTGGATACGGTGTTTGCCTCTTCACCTGGGGTGTTGATCATCTCGCCCCGAGACCACATCGCCCAGATCGAATCAACTCTGTTGAAGCCCGGTATCTCGGGCGCGGTGAGGGGCGAGTTGGAAGACCTGATCCTTCGGGAAGATAATGTGTCAGCCATCATCGTAAGTACCGGCGGAGTCGCCACCTACCCCAGTGTGGTGTCGGTTTCCGGGAGCCTCCGCGACGCCTTGGCAATCACAGCCCACGAGTGGCTGCACCACTGGTTCTTCTTCCAGCCCGTGGGCCAACACTTTTGGGACAACGCCGACATGACGACCATCAACGAGACTGCGGCCAGCATTGGTGGAGAGATCATCGGCGACCGGGCGTTCACGGCTATGACCGGAGAAGTGGTTACGCGGGAACCGTCCGCCGAGCCGGAGGACCCGGACGCTTTTGACTTCGAAGCGGCGATGCGGGAAACCCTCCTGATTGCCGAAGGACTGTTGGCCGAGGGTAAGATCGAAGAGGCCGAATCTTATATGGAAGAACGGCGGCAGTTCATCGATGACAACGGCATCTTCATCCGCAAGATTAATCAGGCCTTCTTCGCTTTTCACGGCTCTTACGCCACCGGCGCCGCGTCGGTTAGCCCCATTGGCGACCAGCTAGAAGAGCTTCTAGATGGGACCGACTCACTGGAGGAATTCTTAAAGACTATCGGGGAGTTTAGCCGGTTCGAAGACTTGCCGGACTATCTGAGAGCAGGGGAGTTTTAGCCTCGTTATTAGTAGATAAAATATTTGCACACGGGCTGTGCTCTAGGTGCAGTCGATCGTTTGAAATACTTGAACTTGCTTTGTCAAATTATCAATTTCAGGATAACCGATCAGGTTCGTATGCCAGATGTCGGCGGATTGAATTTGCGTTATGGGGCATAAAACCTAGAAAAATTTCTGACCACGCGGAATTCGTCGAGCGTCGCCAGAATTTATTTAAGCTGGTAAGGTCTCCTAGTGACTATGCCTGGCAATTTGCCGACGGGTACCCGTCGGTCCAAGCAAAGTTAGGTGAATTAGTTGAACTCCGCGCTATATAGAAGAGTTTTCATCTGAGCCAGGGATATCTGTCTACCCCTTCAGAGTTTGATATATCGGTTGTTTCTATACGGGCGTAGAGCTAATTAAGTGATCCCCCCAGTAGTTTCTCGGTTTGGTGCTTCAGAAGGCCTTCCGCCTGGGAAACGATCTCCCTAATGATGTACGACGCCGGTTCGATGGAGCGTATGAGCCCAGATGCGGCTCCGGCGCGGACGGGAGCGGTTGTTGCGTCACCAGCGGCGGAGGCGATTGCGATCTCTTCCCGGAGTTCGTTCTTCTGGGTCATCATTTCCGTTTCCCGCCCGTGCCAGGTATCGGTAAAAGAGTTTCGGATGACCCGGTCACCGATCACATCCAGGTTGTACGGAGCTTCCGCGACTAGGTCGTAGACGTTCGTCAGGATAGTGTCATCGGCGTCGGCCAGAACAACCTGGCCCTTGGCCCATTCCGGCCCGGCCCATTCGAGACTGGCAACGAACCGCGTGCCGATCCACGCGCCCTCGGCCCCCAGCATCAGCGCTGCGGCGAGGCCGGGTCCGTCTGCTATCCCTCCGGCGGCCACAACCGGTATATCCCCGGCAATCTTGACCACGGCGCGTACGAACGAGAGCGTTCCCAGATGGCTGGTATGCCCGCCCGCCTCGCTGCCTTGGGCAATGATGACGTCTGCCCCGGCCGTTACCGCCTTTTTGGCATTTGACATCGTCTGAACCTGGGCGAAGATTTTTACACCGCTTCCCTTGGCTTGATCAACCAATGGTGTTGGATCGACAAAAGAATGACCGATGGCGTCGACCTGTGCATCCAGGGCCGCCTCTATGGCCTTTTCCAGTCCAGGAAACGGCGACGAAAAACCCACTCCGAAGGGCTGTGACGTCTTCTCCCTGACGGCGTGCACCTGCTCTAGGAGCCATGTTGGGTCTGGGTTTGCACCGGCGCCAATCATCCCGAATGCGCCCGCCTTCGAGACTGCCGTAGCCAATTCAGCCGTGGCGGTGCCGGCCATCGGGGCGTTGATGATGGGGAAGTCTATGCCAAGTAATGTGCAGAGGCGGGTGGTGAGCATTTGTTTACTCCACAGAGTCGGTTGAAGCCGGTAAGTCGCCCCTATCCTAACCTTCCCCCGTGCGCGGGGGAAGGGACTGCTTGGCTGGTCGTACCCGCTACACCCAGGGTGAGCGTTTGGAGCGGTCTTTCTGGGAGGTGGCGGCGGAGAGGCCCTGGCGTTCCAGGGAGTCTGTGAGCAAGCGCCTGAACACCCGGCGGTCTCCAGCGCTGACCACTGCCTGTTCGTGAGATTCTGAGATTGCCACCGGGTAGCCTTGTCCTCGTTGGCATTGGTCCCAGACTAGACTGTGGGTCAGGGAGAGTAAGGTTTCATTGTTGGCGACCCACTTGGGGACCTCGACGCGTCCGATCTCTTCGCCGGCGTTCACATAGAAGAAGTAGACCTTGTGGGCCTCATCGTAGGACTCACGGGACACTGAAGAGTTAGTCTTGTAAACCGGAGACCGCCAGCCAGGCTCCAAAAGACGCTGGAATATGTCGCGGTCTAAGAATTCGTTGGCTCCATCGCAGGGCTGCTGCGTGGAGCGGCGGTTGTTGCACGACTGAGTGCAGACAGCGTTGTCATGGGGGCAGAGGGAGCAGCGCACCGCGTTCACGGCCTCGGTGCTGCGAGGGAAAGACACGTAGGCGGCCAGGGCAACGGGGCGGGTCTCGGCCAGCTTCTCCAGGCGTTTCATGGCTGGGAGGAGACCGTCATTGATGATGGCGTCGCTCACGTAGGGCCGGTACGCATGTCCCGACAATCCCCAGAGCACTAGAGACCCGTCCACCAGTCCTAAAACCGGCAGGCCCGGCGGACATTCCTCCACCGTTTTCGCCAGGGTCTCCAGTTCCTTAACGGTACGGACCAAACCCAAGAGCGCCCCGCTGATCATCTCCTCTCCGGTCGAGTTCGTTGGGTCTGAGATGTAGAGTTCTTCAGGTGTGGTAGCCAGGTAAGGATGGCTGAAGAGGGTGGCGTTGGGGTTGCTGCCGTAGGTCAGTACGCACCCGCCGAAATTCAGCAAATAGCAGGCAACCGGCAGGTGACGGTCGACGTCGATGTGGGAGCCGTCAACCGCGGCAACCACCCAGTCGGCGGGCGGCTCGCTCGGCGGGTAGGCGCCCAGCAGAGATTCTTCGACCTCGGCAGCCAAGTAGGGGCGTTGTCTGGTGTCAGCGGTTTTCGCTGTGGCTGTTTTTGGGTCGATGCCAGCCGCCGCGTTGATCAGTGCGGTCAAGCGCGCGTCCCGGGCCTCGCTGGCCCCGCGCACCGACCGGGTGAGTTGGTCCAATTGGAGGACCGTCTGTCCCATGTCCAGTCCCATAAAACCCTACCTGAGCACGCGTTCGTCACCGGTGCGGCGGGTGATCTGCTGTTGGTCCATGTGTTCTAGCAAGGGGAGGATGTATTTTCGGCTGGTGTCGAACATGGTACGGGCCTCGGCCACCGTGATATTACCTTCGTCATTCAGGTGTTGTACGATCCGCTCGGTCATTTCGCGGTAGGCCGAGGCGTCAAAGATCACGCCGTCGGTGACTCGGACCACCTTGCCCTGGTCAATGAGGACGCTCAGCAACTCCGAGCTGACCTTCAAGTCACTGGACGGAGAATAAGGGTCTTTTTGCAGGGATTGCAAGTAGGCGGACGCCTCTTCTTCCATCTTTGGCGTCAGGGTGATTTCGTGGTCGGGCAGGCGCAGCGACTGCCTTTCATCTACGACGACCTGTTCTTTAACTAACTTGACTAATGCCCGCTGGTAGACCGGCTGAGACAGGTCCAACCGGCTGCGAATTTCCTGGGCGGGGACGCCGTGACGCAGCGGATATTGGGTGTGATAAAGTTGCAAAGCGGAGGCGACCTTGCTCTTTAAGATGGCCCAGCCCTGGGCCGAATAGACCACGGCATCCGCATCGCCACCGAAGTCACCCAGGTTCACCAGATCGCCTTCCTCAGTCAATTGGGCCACCCGTTCAGTCACTTCCTCCCGGGACAGGTTGGTGCGCTGGGAGAGGGTTGTCAGGTCGCAAGGACCCCATTGTTCGGCGACGCTGATGATGATGTCTCCGCCGGTGCCTTGAT
>VFHF01000107.1 GCA_009392095.1 SAR202 cluster bacterium | reverse complement strand
AAAACGTCGAGGTTTTAAAGGGCCATGGCCGGTTCACCGGGCCGAAGATTCTTGTCGCCGCAGGCTTTTATGAAGAATTAACTGCCGAGACCATCCTCATCGCCGCCGGCACCCTGCCATGGTTGCCCGACATTCCCGGTCTGGACCAGAGCCCATATCTAACATTTGATGAAGCTCTGGGCCTGCCGGAGCAACCCAAACGCCTATCGGTGATCGGAGGAGGCTATATCGCGGCTCAATCGCCCCATTTCTTCGGCGCACTTGGCACCGAAGTCAATATCATTCACCGCCGAGGCCAGATGCGCCGCGAAGAGGACAACGATGTTGCCCGCCGGTTCACCAAGGTCTATCAACGCCGCTTCAACATGACCCTGGACGCCCAGGTTAAAGGGTACCCGCTCAAGGCGAGGAGATTACGGTCGAAGTCACCACGCCCGACGGCAAGCGGTCGATCCCATCAGACGCCCTGCTCATGGCCACCGGCCGAGTCCCCAATACAGACATCCTTGAGGTGGCGCACACCAGCGAGGCACTCAACCAACGCGGCTACATCAATACCGACAAGTATCTCCAGGCCAGTGTTCAAGGCATCTGGGCCCAGGCGATATTGTGGGGCCCTACCTGTTGAAACACAGCGCGAACCTTGAGGCAGATTATGCATCTAACAACATAGTGGACCCGGAAAACCAGGCGCCGGTGGATTACCATGCAATGCCCCACTCAGTTTTCGCCTCGCCGTAGGTGGCTCTAGTGGGCCTTATCCAGCCGAAGACCGAAGGCCGGGCTGAGGCCTACATAACGTCCACCTATAACAAATCGGACACCGCCTAAGGCGCATCTATCGAGGGCCATGACGGGTTCGTGAAAGTGCTGTCCGACCCCGAAACCGAGGAGATTCCGGGTTGTCACATCATCGGCACCGACGCCGCCACTCTGATCCAAGAAGTGGCGAACGCTGTGCGCTCCCGCGCCGGAGTGGACGCGATCCTTCAGTCAATCTACGTGCACCCATATCTGCCTGAGGTTGTGCAGCGCGCTTTTGGTGGATTGCCCGTGTGACCGGCGGCGGTCATTTATACATGAGGAGTTGAACTTGTGGAATTGGGAATGATAGGCCTGGGACGAATGGGCGGGAACATGGCCCAACGGTTGGTCAACGGCGGACACCGGGTGGTGACCTACGATCGCGACTCCGAAACAGTCATAGCCAGTGCAGGCTTCGGCGGCGAAGGTGCGTCTTCTCTCGAGGAAGTGGTATCCCGTCTATCGGCGCCCAGAGCGTTGTGGATCATGGTGCCAGCGGGCCAACCCACCGAGAACACGATTGACGCTCTAGCCCCTCTTCTCAGCCCCGGCGATGCCATCTTGGATGGCGGAAACGCAAACTATAAGGACAGCGTGCGCCGCGCAGAGAAATTGGAGACCCAAGGGATCAACTTCATCGACGTAGGCACCAGTGGCGGCATCTGGGGACTGACCGAGGGATACTCGCTGATGGTCGGCGGAGACAGGGCCGCGGTCAAACGTTTGGAGCCCATCTTTCACACCCTGGCCCCGGCCCCGGACAAGGGCTATAGCCGGGTCGGGCCCAGCGGGTCTGGCCATTTCACCAAGATGGTGCACAACGGCGTGGAATACGGGCTGATGCAGGCCTACGCCGAAGGATTTGAGTTGATGGCGGCCAAGGCAGAGTTCGGTCTTGACCTTGCAACCATTGCCGAGACCTGGCGGCACGGCAGCGTGGTCCGCTCGTGGTTGTTGGACCTGGCCGCTGACGCTCTAAAGGAAGACCCTAATCTTGAGTCCCTGGACTCATATGTGGATGACTCTGGCGAAGGCCGTTGGACCGTCGAGGAATCGGTGGAACTTGCCGTGCCAATTCCGGTGATCACCTTGTCCTTGCAGGCCCGATTCCGGTCGCGGCAAGGTAATCCGTTCGGCGGACGGTTGCTGGCGGCGCTGCGAAACCAGTTCGGCGGGCACGCCGTGCGGAAGTCCAGAAAATGACCTCCGGTTCTTCTTGGATAGACCAGAACACAACGGTCGTCATCTTCGGTGCGTACGGCGGCCAGACGATCTCCGACGCCTATGAGCGCTGCTGGACGCGTTAAACGGCGACGCCTCTCTATTTCACCCGCAGCGATGAGATTGAAGAGGCCTGAGAGATAATCGGCCCAATCATCCAGGGTCTGGCCATGTCTAACATCCCACTTCTGGGCAGATACGACAAAAATACCGCCGGCCCCGAAGGGGCTGATCGATTCATGTCCAAACACGGACGGGAATGGCTTCACCGTGATTGACAACGCTGATTATGATTTAGGCAATTTAACCGCGAACAAATCCGTGAACTATAATCCGATACACGATTACGGCCTCATTGGAGACATGCACGGCTCGGCTTTGGTCGGGACGGATGGATCCATCGACTGGTGCTGCATACCCAGGTTCGATTCAGCGGCGCTATTCAGCCGCTTGCTCGACGCTAACAAAGGCGGTTTCTTCAAGCTAGCGCCCACCAATATCGGTAGTACCAACCGCCGCTACCTGCCCAACACCAATATCCTTGAGACAACCTTCGTCACCAGCACCGGCACGGGAGTCCTTGTGGATTTCATGCCGGTGCACCGCCACGCATCGTTGCCACGGGAGGCCCTGGAAGTAACGGATTTGCAGCGGGTGGTGCGTATACTGCTTTGCACTCAAGGCCGCCTGGAGTTCGAGATGGACTGTTATCCCCGTTTCGATTATGGGACGATCATTCCCCACGCGTCGTTGAGCAGTCCCACCACCGGCATGGCCCACGGCGGCGCGGATGCTATTTCCGTCTACTGCTCGTCCCCGCTATCGGTTGTCAACGACGGCTTCCGTTCCAGAGGCGTCATTTTCGAAAGAGAGAAGCTCTACGCGACTATCTCAAACCAGCTCTCGTTTTCGCATCTCTCAGAACCCCTGACCTCGGCGGAACTGGATAAGGAGCTAGCGGACACCGCGACTTTCTGGGAGTCATGGTCGGCCCAATGCACCTTCCAAGGCGAGCACCGGGAGGCTGTCATCCGTAGCGCCCTCACCCTGAAAGCCCTGACCTACGCACCCTCCGGAGGACTGGTGGCGGCACCAACCACATCGCTGCCCGAAGCGATCGGTGGCGGGCGGAACTGGGACTACCGCTACACTTGGATCAGGGACGCAACTTTTGCCCTCTACGCCTTGTCTATCATCGGCTACACGGGAGAAGCCAGGGCGTTCAAGGACTGGCTGGAATGGAGCACCTCAGGCCGGGCGCGAGACTTACAGGTGATGTACGGCTTGGGAGGCGAGAGAAGGCTGACCGAGATCGAGATTCCAGAATTGGATGGTTACAAACAATCACGCCCGGTGCGCATCGGAAACGGGGCCTATTCCCAGTTCCAACTCGACATCTACGGCGAGATCATGGACTCGGCCCACATCTTCCGGAAGTTCGGAGGCGCCGTGGACGCGGAGTACTGGGAGTACCTGCGGCGGGTGGTGAACTTCGTAATGGCCCACTGGAAGGAACCGGACGACGGCATCTGGGAGACACGGGGCGGTCGGCAGCACTTCGTGTTCTCGAAAGTCATGTGCTGGGTGGCCATGGACCGCGCCATCAAAGCAGCCACGGAACTGGGACTGCCGGGCGACATCGATGTGTGGCGGAAAGTGCGGGAAGAGATCAAGACCGAGGTCATGGATCGAGGTTATTCCGAAGAACGGCAGGCCTTCGTCCAATGCTACGGCAACAATAACCTAGACGCCGCCAACTTGATGCTCCCGTTGGTGGGTTTCATACCCGCCACCGATCCCAAGATGCGCTCAACCATAAAGTCGATCCAAGCGGAATTAACCAGCCCAAAGGGGTTCGTCTACCGTTATACAAACTTTGACGACGGCCTGGGCGGTACTGAAGGGGCTTTCACCATCTGCACCTTCTGGTTGGCCGACAACCTGATACTACTCGGAGAATTGGACGAAGCCCGCAAGCTGTACGACACAGCCATGGGGTGTGCCAATGATTTGGGCCTGCTGAGCGAGGAATTTGACTCGGCCACCAAGGAAATGCTGGGCAACTTCCCCCAGGCGCTCTCCCACCTCGCCATGATCAACACCGCAGTGCAGTTGCAGAAAGCTTCCGGCGGCGCACCCTCCGGCCCCGACCGGGCTTAGAGACTCCGTTACCCTCGTTCGGGGCTCGTTGAGGGACCCGCCTGCGCTTGCCACCAAATACCCGCCACAGTATCATGCCCAATAACTAACTGATTGCGAGTGAAAGCGTGCAGAAATTCCGGGTTGGCGTAGATATTGGCGGCACATTTACAGACATCGTTTTCCTGGGTGACGGCGGACAGGTGCTAGCCCGTAAGATTGCCAGCACCCCTGACGATTACAGCGAGGCCGTCTTAGACGGAATCAAGATCGGTGTGGCGGAGCTGGGGATAACCGCGGAGATGGTGTCCGAGGTTAGCCACGGTTTCACTGTTGCCACCAACGCCATCATCGAACAGAAAGGTGCCAAGACCGCCCTGATCACCACCAAGGGTTTTCGGGATATCTTGGAGTTCCGCCGCAACCGCATCCCACGACTGTACGACCTCCACTATGAGAAGCCCCCGCCTCTGGTCAAGCGCCAGTTCCGATTGGAAGTGGGTGAACGGCTGAATTTCAAAGGAGAGGTCCTTGAGCCTCTGAACGAGGTCGACGTTGACCGCGCCGTGCAATACGTGCTGGACAGCGGCGTGGAGTCGGTGGCAATCTGCCTGCTTCATTCCTACGCGAACCCCGGCCACGAGCAATTCATCGCGCAGGCCCTTGCCGAGAAGGCGCCGGAAGTGAACCTGACGGTCTCCTCGGAACTGCTCCCTGAGATGAAGGAATACGAGCGCACCAGCACCACGGTGATTAATGGGTACGTGCGCCCAGTGGTTGAACGATACCTTTCTCTGCTCACTGACGGACTTACTGAGATGGGGGTCCAGGTGCCTTTGACTGTGATGCAGTCCAACGGCGGCCTGGCCACCGCTGACATCGCCAAGGAACGCCCGGTCTACTGCATCGAGTCAGGCCCGGCCGCCGGCGTGGTCGGCGCTTTCCATCTGGGAAAACGGCTGGGCATGCCGAACTTGATGACACTCGACATGGGCGGTACCACCGCCAAGGCATCGATAATCGAAGACGGCGAGATGCTCCAGGCTCCCGAATATGAGGTCGGCGGCGAAATTAGCGTGGGCCACCGGCTTTTGAGGGGTTCCGGCCACATACTTCGTGTCCCAGCCATCGATCTGGCGGAAGTGGGGGCCGGAGGCGGTAGCATCGCGGCGGTTGACCGGAGCGGGTCGTTGCGCGTCGGGCCCCAGAGCTCCGGGGCATTCCCTGGACCGGCCTGCTACCGGCTAGGCGGACAGGATGCCACTGTTACCGACGCCAACGTGTTATTGGGGTTCCTAAACCAGGAACACCTGCTGGCCGGCGCCTTTGAGATCGACGCCGACCTGGCACGAAAGACCATCAGAGAAAACGTGGCCAAACCCTTAGAGATGACCGATATGGAGGCGGCCTACGGCATCCACACCCTAGTCAACTCCAACATGGGCCGAGCCCTGCGCGCTGTCTCCAGCGAACGGGGCCGGGACCCACGGCGGTTCGACCTGATCACTTTTGGCGGCAGCGGCCCCGTGCACGCCGTAGGCCTGGCTGAGATGCTGGACATCTCCCGAGTGGTGGTTCCACCTTTCCCCGGCGTGTTCAGTTCGTTCGGCCTGTTGGTGGCCGACGTTGAACACCATTTCGTCCAGACCCATTTCAAGACCTTCGAAGAACTTGACATAACGGCGCTATCGGTGCTCCTGAACAGCCTTTGGGAGCAGGGCCGGACGCAACTTCGGGCGGAAGGTTTTGACGAAAGCCGTCACGAGATATTGACCCAGATAGACATGAAGTATGAAGGGCAGGTTTCCGACCTGACCGTCCCCTTCCCCGGCGGCGAGGTCAACCGGCAGACGGTCAATGCTGTGATCGCCGCCTTCGACCAAGAACATGAACGCAGCTTCGGCTACAACAGCCCGGGTACCGGATATCAGTTGGTCAATGTACGGGTCATTGCCCGCGGTTTGCCGGAGACCCTCCGTATGCCGGAGCGGCTCGAGTTGCCTGTATCAGGCAACGGTTCAACCGCGGCGCAGCGAGACGTGTACTTTGGACCCAATAGAGGCTGGGCCAGCGTGCCCGTCATCGACCGACAAGGCCTGAGCGGAGAGATATCCGAGGGGCCGCTGATTGTTGAGGAATACGATTCCACTACTGTGGTGCCTCCCGGTTGGAACGCCACAATCGATCGGTGGAGCAACATCATTCTGGAAAAGGTATTTTCATCGTAGGCGTGGGGTTTTAACCCACCTTCCCACGCTGAATCAGTTCATACCGCGAACTCTAGATAAGGAGACCCAGATGCAACAGGTCACCGACCCGGTCACCAGAGAAGTAATCAAGAACGCCCTGATGAGCATTGCCGACACCATGGCTTTGACCGTGGTGCGCACTGCCCGGTCGGCAGTGATCAAGCACGGAATGGACTTCTCCACTTCGCTGTTCAACGCGGAGGGCTTGCAGGTAGCCCAGGGCCTGACGCTGCCTCCCCATTTGGGTTCCATGGCCCCGGCTCTTGAGGGCGTGATGAATGCCTTCGGCGATGATGTCGAACCGGGAGACATCTTCGCCAACAACGACCCATATGAGGGGGCCAGCCATCTCCCAGATATTTTTCTATTTAAGCCCATCTTCAAGAACGACGTGCTGGTGGGCTGGAGTTGCTGCATCGGCCACCAAACGGACATAGGCGGCCGCGTGGCCGGTGGAAACGCGTGCGACAACACGGAGATATATCAGGAGGGTTTGATCATTCCCCCGCTTAAGCTTTACGCCAAGGGTGAGTTGAACCAAGCGGTCTGGCGCATCCTGGAGAAGAACGTCCGGGTGCCCGATAAGGTCCTTGGAGATGTACAGGCCCTCCTGGCGGCGGTACGTTTCGGCGAGCGAGACCTATTGCGGCTGGTGGACGACTACGGTCTAGAAGAACTGAAAAGTTACATGACTGACATTCTGGACACCACCGAGCGGCTGACCAGGGCCGAGATTGAACTGCTGCCCCAGGGAGAATGGGAATTCACCGACTACATAGACAACGACGGCATCGACCCTGAGCCGATCGCGATCCACGCAAAGGTCAAGATCAAGGGCGGAGAGATTTTCGTTGACTTCGACGGGACATCACCCCAGGCCAAAGGGTCGATCAACCCCAATTTTGCTTATACCAAATCCAACGTATATGCCGTGATGAAGTGTCTTATCGACCCCGCCATACAGTCAAACAGCGGGTTCTTCCGGCCATTCAATATCACTGCGCCGGAAGGGTGTTTCGTGAACCCTCAGCACCCAGCGCCGGTGGCGGCCCGGGGATTGGCCGGGTTCCGGATCTGCCAGACCATCTTTGGCGCCATGGCCCAAGCGTTGCCCGGTAAGGTGCCGGCGGCCTGGGGCGGCGGCGAGATTGGCGTTAGCTGGGGCGGATATCACCCCAACCGCAAGGCTTGGGTTTACCTGGAATTCGCTAACGACGGGCCCAGGGGCGGCGGACCTGCCTTGGACGGGGCCGACGGCCTGGCCGCGCCCATTCTGAACATGGCCAACACGCCCATCGAAAGCATCGAATCTGAGCAGCCCCTGCTGGTGGAACGTTATGGGTTTGTGTCTGACACCGGAGGCGCAGGCAAATACCGGGGTGGACTGGGCATCGAGCGCGAATTCCGTCTGCTGGCTGAAGACGCGACCTTCCAGTTGCGGTCTGACCGGTCCGACTTCACACCCTGGGGCGTTCAGGGCGGTAAGCCGGGAACTCCCACTGAGAACTACCTGAACCCCGGGACCGATCGGGAAGAGAAACTGCCTGGCAAAACCTTGCGGCAACTAAAGAAAGGCGATCTTTACCGGGTGGTTCAGGCCGGAGCAGGCGGTTACGGAGACCCATTAGAGCGGGACATGTACGCGGTAGCGGACGACGTGGAACAGGAGAAATTATCCGCCGAGTATGTGCGCCGGGAATACGGGGTAGTGGTTGACCCAAAGACTTCAGCCTTGGATGTCTCCGGGACCGAAAAACTTAGGGCGGAGATGGCTGCGGCTAATAACTAAGCAGCGATACCTTCTTGTTGGTTGCTAGGCCGCCTGTGGTACCTGTAACCAAAAGTCTCGGATAGTGTCGATCGAGTTTGGCCAGTGTAACTTTCCGGATCTGGAAAATTGTCACCGTCAATTTTATTTGTGCTCCGCTGGTAGTGGCCGCTCTCTAATTCTCGTGAATCCCCGCAAGGTTAAACCCCAGGGTTCTCCGCACTCCAGAATTCCTCCAACCTCCCCGTTTTGATCCGATTGGCCCAATTAGTCCATCTCGACGGCCCTCCGAGATCTGTAGATTCGGCAAGTTTGCACCATCCCCCCGGCCCATATAAGTGTTTGGAGGCCGAATCACCGGGTGAGAGCATAAATCTCAGCGGGAATTGGGGGCACGTCCTTCGTTTTCGCTATAGATACCAAAGTCACCGGCCGGTTCCCTGACATACCGGGTGCGTGCCAGTCACTCTTACTACGGGTTGGTTCGGAATCGATACCAACATCCTGTAGATCCCTGATGTGCCGAATCTTAGCGCGCCCAGTTTAGAGGCCCCAAATCTTTTCTGTGGATCTATAACGGCTATCGCAGCAAACGACGATCACGGCCCGAATCAGGCACCATTCAATTCAACAGATTGAGAGCTTATATCGATTAACCGGCAACCCGGCGGCGGTAGCAAAGCTTAAAGAGATTCACGAGATGTAACGGGAGTGGCTGTCTGGCTACGCCGGACCCGCCATCGAGTTAAGGGAACAAATCGAAGCAGGTGCAGTTGCACAGGCCAACTTCGCTGAGATTTCTGCCCGGACCATCGGTAAAAAGAAATTCGACAGAATCAAGGCCATGCTCGGTGGAATCACCGCAAAAAAGAGCCCCCGACCGATGGCCGGAGGACTCTTTGTACAGTTAGCTACGGGGCTGGTATTACCGGTCCATAACCTTCATCGTCCCGGCCTCAGGGTCGTACTGGAAGCGGGTTACGCGGTCCAACTTCTGAGACTCTAGGCGAACCACTAACGAACGTCCTTCTTCTTTGAGGTTAAGGGTGTCATGAATCTCGCCAGGCAAGAAGTAGGCCACCGATCCAGGTTGCTGGGTGAACTTACCGGTTTCCCTAATCTGGGCTGTGTCCACGCCCTCTCCGGGGAAGGCCCAGCGCCATTTGCGCTGCCGGATGGCGCCCTTGTAGACGCCATAGACGACCCAGGTATTGCCGTGGTCATGGGGCAGGTTGTCTTGGCCGGGTTTCTGGACCGATGCCATGAGCCACCAACCGTTGCCGGGGTGACCAGACTCTTCGTCCAAATGAAGAGAGAAACGGCCGAATCCCCCCTCTTCTTCGAGTTCTAGTTTTTCTTCCAACCAGCCCGGAACGGCCAACAGGTCCTTCAGGTGGGCGGAAACTTTTTTGGCTTGTTCATGGGGGTCTGCTTCGTTCTTAAAGATATTATTGACGTCTTCAACGAAGGCTTCCATCGTATAATTTGCTACCTGTGTCTGGGCCATATTATCCCCTCCACGCAAAACTTCTATTGCTTCTATTGATAGTACCCATTTTGACCGGGCAGGCGATGTAGTGTCAACGGCCTCAATCGCGATATTGAGGCGGCTGTAAAATCGGACGGGTTTAAAACGGCCGGCTTAGTAAGGTGGTTCTATTTTTCGTGGCGTAATTCCCGTAAGCACTACGGGTGAATACTAGCAATTCTGGCTCGCCGGAGCTATCATACGTGCAATAATTCCCATTGCACCCAATCCTGGGGCCCACAGCGCCAATCTACTGGTAAGTTAGGAGGAAGCAACATGGCAAACAATTTCACAATCTTGGTCGGCACGATCGGTCAAGGAATGAACGTAAGCGGCGACAGTGGCGAGACTTGGACAAAGATTCGCAACCCGATCCCTTCCGAAGGCAGCATCCGGGCCATACGCACCTATCCAAACGACCCACACCGGATATTGGCTGGTTCCGACGGCCTTGGCCTGTTCCGCAGCGATGACAATGGCGTCAATTGGGAGACCGTGGATTCACCGATCGGCGATTTGCAGGTCTGGTCGGTGGCCGTCGACCCGACCCACACCGACACCCTCTTTGCCGGCACCCGGCCCGAGGGCTTCCGGTCCCGTGACGACGGCAAAACTTGGGACAAACTAGACATGGGCGTAAACATGGAATGTCCCATCGGCACCCCTCGCACGACCAACATGGTGGTTGACCCCAGGGACAGCAACACCATCTGGGCCGGAATCGAGGTTGATGGCGTTTACAAGAGTCTCGATGGCGGCGACAGTTGGGTGCACCTGCCCGAACTGGGACCCGACCCGTTCCACGGCGACATCCACGGAATGGCCGTCACAGACTCGGCAGTGTATTGCACAAGCCCGTTCGGTTTCGCAACCAGCAAGGACGAGGGCGAGAGCTGGGACTACCATTACTTTCCCAAGTTCAATCCCGAAGACGTGCGTTCTTACTGCCGGGGTATGATCGTAAAGCCCGACAATCCCGATGTGATGTTTGTTGGCAACGGCGACTTCATTCCTGGTGTGGTCGGCTGCGTGCAAATGACCAAAGACGCGGGAAAGACTTGGGCGCCAGTAGAACTGCCTGTAGAGCCCAACTCGGTGGTGTACTGGCTCGGGAACAACCCTGAGATTCCCAACGTTGTGGTCGCGGCCACGCTCTTCGGCTACGTCTATGTGAGCACGGATGGCGGCGACAAATGGACCAAGTTGAAGAAGGAGTTCGGAGAGATCCGCTCCATCGCAGTCACCCCCAACTAGCTACTGCCACAAAGGCACTACAGTCGCGAAATATAAAGAAGGGAGTCCTTAACAGGACTCCTTTCTTTTATTCGACAGATTCGGAAGTGGAGCTTGAAAGTCGGCTTTGGTGTATAGTTGGGTAGAGTCGTCTTGAAGACGGCCTTTGATTGAAAATAACATTTCTGTTCGTGGGACAGAGGGAGCAGGCAGTTATGGTCCGGTCCAAGCCTAGGGTCAAGAAAGACAAGCCAGCGGAGACCACAGAAGCATTCGTGAAGCGCATCAATTCTGAAGCGCGGGTACGAAACGGGCTGAAGCAAAACCTCAAACGGGCCCGCCGCTAGCCCAACGGGCGACATCTAATCCCGAAATGCGGGTCTCCTCGCCCCGATTTAGACCCCCGACTAATTAAAGAGCGCTGCCAGCCCTACCCGGGCGCAGTCTTCATCCTGTTGAGCAGTCCCACCACTGCCCCCGATCGCTCCTACCGCTTCACCGTCTTTGACCACCAGTAGAGCGCCTTGCGCTGGAATAACACGCCCACCCTGAGTGGCCATGATAGCCTGGATCACAGGAGAATCGGCTGGTATTGCGCCGCTGTCTCGGCCAAAACCCACCGCCCCAAAAGCCTTGCCCTGAGCCGCTACCGCGCTGATGAAAATGGCGCCCTCCATTCGATTGAAAGCCAATAGGTGCCCGCCAGAGTCGCAGACGGATACACTTAGCTTGATTCCCATGCGCTCGGCCTCGGCTATCGCCGCTTGGACCATTTTGTTCGCTTCGCCTAGTGTCAGAGCCATTTTATATCCCCCTAATTCATATCTAGCTGCTATCGAGTATGGCCTCAATATTAACCCTGCTCCACGTCGTCTGCAAAATTGTGTTGATAAAAGGTTGCCACTAGAATTCTCAATGACTATAATCCCCGTAATCGACGCGGGCTGGGGGAGCTGCATCCGCATTGAATCCCGTGATAGCCCCTTAACCCAAATCTAAAGATTACCCCAACGAACCCCGGTATCCAGCAGCCGCGACGCCCCGGTGTATCGTCTACCGGGAGCATGAGGAGAGACGAATGGTTGACCAGCTAAAGCGCCCCACTGAACACGCCGAGATCTACTGGTTCTCCGAGCAGCCTTACGGGCATGTCGGTGAAGAAGACCTAGAGAAATACGACTCTGGCCGCCTCGGCTTTCCCAATACCTACTTCGACCCTGCGAAGGCGTCGATCCTCTACAACCAATACCACGAGCAGTATCAACTGGCCGACGAAGTGGGCTTTGACGGCATCATGACCAACGAGCACCACGCCTCATATTGGTGCATGAAGCCAGCAGTCAACCTCGATGCCGCCGTTATCTCAAAACTAACCAAAAACGTCAAGATCGCTATCTTGGGCAACGTCATCTCGGTGGGAGACCCCATCCGCATGGCCGAAGAGATTGCCATGCTGGACTGCTATTCGGGAGGCCGGATAATCTCCGGTTTCGTGCGTGGTACCGCCGTCGAGACGCTACTGTCCGGGCAAGACCCGACCGAGAACTTCGCCCGGTTCCAAGAGGCCCACGACCTGATCATCAAGTGCTGGACCGACGACGGCCCATTCCGCCACGAAGGCCAGTATTTCAAGTACCGGGTGGTAAACCCATGGGTCAAGCCCATGCAAAATCCCCGGCCGGACATCTGGTTCCCCGGCACTGGCAGCCCTGAAAGTGTGGTCTGGGCAGCCGAACACGGCCACCCGTACATGAACCTTGGCGCTCTGGTCGACACTACCGAGTGGCTGAAACAGATCTACATCGACACCGCCAAAGAGGTTGGTTACAAGGCTGGCCCAGAGCACTTCGGCTACCTACTCCGCTGCGTGGTGGCGGATACTGACGAGAAGGCCATCGAGATTGGCCGCGAGTTCATGTGGACAGCCGACCACCGGCAGAAAGGCCCAAGAGAGCACAACGATCCTCCCGGCTACCAGTCTCGCCGTGCAGTTGAGGTAAAGCGAACGCGGCCTGCGTTGGGAACCGGTGCCTCCGAGTTCGGAAACCCGACGACATACGATGAACTCCAAGCGGTAAACAACATAATCGTCGGAAGCCCCGAGACCGTGACCCGGAAGTTTACGGAGATCATCGAGCGTTTGAGCCCGGGATACGTGCACATCTACGGAAACGAGGGGGCCATGAAGCATTCAGACACCATGCGCTCCATCGAACTCCTGGGCAAAGAGGTCATCCCGGCCCTACACGAAGTAAAACTCAGGCCCTACGACGACTAGGCCGTCTACAGGTGCGTTAACAAAAATGCCCCCTCCTTGCGGAGGGGGCATTTTTGTTGATTTGGTTGAGAAGACGCCAGCGAATTAAAAACCTGCGCCTACGATGGCTCGATCTATCAGCTTAGGGCGGCGATGGTCTCGTCGGTGGTGCGGACCCGGACCAGCAGTGGTAGGACGTGGTTGACGGTCATTTCGTGAACGTCCACTTCGCCGGCGGTACAACAATCACTAACCACCACGCATTGGGTATCCCGGTTCTTGGCGTCACGGGCCGTGCCTTCGACGCTGCGTTGGGTAGAGATTCCGCCCACCAATATGGTCTCGGTGCCCAAGTGACGTAGTACTTGGTCCAGGTTGGTGCCGTAATAGGCACTGAACCGGGGCTTCACCAACAGGAAGTCCGCTGGCTGCATGGCCAACTCGTCGATCACGTCGACGGCGGAAGTGCCGAGCAGCATCGGATTTCCACCACCGCCGCCGATGTCCGAGACAGTCTTGGGGGCGTCTGCGTTGTCCGCCCTGCGGTGGGTGGTGATATATATTAGCGGCGTACCGACCTTCCGGCAGTGGGCAATCATCTTAACGAAACTGGCCACGATGTCCTTCCGGTTATCCGGTAGCGTGTAATCGGGGCCGGGACCGCCCTTGGCGATGGCGTTCACCATATCGATGATGATGAAAGCAGTCGTCTTCGGGTCCAGTTTGATCGCATCTAGCATCGTTTTTCTCCATAACAGAATCGAATAAGTTCCAAACTAACTCTTTAGTTGAGATAGGTTTCAGGGCTGGCCAGGAACTTGCCTCGGCAGTCCAGGCCGCAGAAATACAGCCATTGCCCGACATGGAAGATGCGGGTTCCTTGGGTCGGGTCAACTTCCATGGCGCCATGCGAGGTCTGTGACGCCTCGGCCCGGGCCTGTTCTTCGTCGATCTCTTTGCCGCAAACTACATCTTTAGCCATTGGTAGCTCCCCCTAATTGTAGCCGCCTTGGAATCAGGCGGCTTGGTTCATTCAGATCAGATAATCGAGGCTAAACGGCAGTGGGCAGCGGTATCCCCAAACGGACTTTGCCGGGGACATCAAGGAGCGCCGCCGCAATCCTGGCCCGGTGATCGTAGGTAGTGCCCAACCGCATCGTCCAGGCAGTGACGCGGCGGAACCATAGGTGCAGGTCGAACTCCATCATGAACCCGATGCCGCCATGGATCACTTGGGACGTGCGCACCACAGATTCGCATTTCTCGTTGCAAAAGGCTTTGGCCTGGGACACTTCAACCGAGGCAGGCAGGCCATGATCCATCTTCCACAGCGCCTCAAAGGTCAACATCTCACCGCCGTCCACGTGGAGCAACATATCGGCCAGCATATGTTGGACCGATTGAAAGGAGCCGATGGGCCGGCCAAATGCCACGCGGTTCTTGGCGTATTCGGTGGCCATATCAGCGTCTTTTCGGGCGGCGCCGACCATCTGGCAGCAGAGCAGCGCAGTCGCCCGGTCTAGCATAGCCTCGACGATGGGCCAACCTTGATCAACCTCTCCTACCAGGGCTGAAGCCTCTATCCGGTGGTCCTTGAAGTCCACTCGGCTCTGCTTGTCCTTGGCCAGGGTGGTCAACGCGGTTTGCGTGACGCCGGTGCCGTTGGGGTCAACCAAGAATAATGAAATCCCTTGGTTGGAGTCCGAGGCCGAAGAGGTGCGGGCGGCCACCAGGCAACGTTGGGCTACGACAAAGTTGTCAACGAACATCTTGGTGCCGTTCAGCACCCAACCATCGCCATCCACGGTGGCCTGAAGCTGCATGGCATCTGGAATCAGCCGGGCATCGCGCTCGTGGACAGCGTAGGTGAGCACCATGCCACCGTCCGCTACCGCAGGCAGGATTTCTTGTTTCTGTGATTCACTGCCATCACTGTTGATGGTCAGGGCTGCCGACATAGTGCTGTGTAGCGGGACCGGCGCCATTACCCGTCCGGCTTCCACCAGGATCAGGCCCAGGTAGGTAATGGGCAATCCCTGGCCGCCGTATTGCTCGGGGAGTGCCATTCCCAGCCACCCCTGGTCCGCCATCTGTTTCCAGAGAGCAGGCGGGTAGCCGAGATCGTCCAGCTCCATCTCTCGAACCATGGCCGTGGAGACCTCTGCTTCTAGCAACTCCCGGGCCACGTTCTTAATCATTTGTTCTTCTTCAGAGGGCAATATATCCATGGTTATCCTTGTTTTTCGAAGTGGTCACGCAAATGACGTAACGCGTAATAACCCCGCCTTTGGCGCTGGCGCTAGCCGCGGGGCATCCCTAAGCCGCGGCGGGCCATCTGGTCGCGCATGATCTGCACGCTGCCGTGGTTGATACCCGACTGGAACGAACCCATCAGGTTGTGGGCATAGAGACCGTCTTCGATAGCCTCTTCAGACCCATTCAATAATTGGGCGTACGGGCCCAGGATCTGGGAAATGGCCTCAGTGGTCTTCACGCCGTGCTCCGGCGCCCAGACCTTCTCGGCAGAGCCCTCGTAGGTGAAGTTGCCGTCCCGGTTGACCAGCGACATGCTGCGCATGGTCATCAGTCGGCAGACCTGGGCCTCGGTCCACAGCTCAGCCAACTTATCGCGGACCGCTGGATCCTCGGCCGGAGAGTGGCCGCCAAAATCGTTCTCTTTGACCCAGTTGACAATGTCCTCATCACGGCGAACCGATATCAGATAGCGGCTGGCGCCGACCCGGTCTAGGTTCAGGCCCATGGCGCCTACGTACCAACCGCCATTCTCTTCGCCCAGCATGCAGGACGCTGGGATCCGGACGTTCTCAAAGAAGGTCTCGTTGGTGCGGACCATGCCGTAGGTGGTGCCAGGCGGGGCCGGAGGGTCGCTCTGGATGGTCCACAGCGGCCTTACCGTAATTCCCGGCGTGTCCATGGGAATCAAGAAAATGGAGATGCCCCGGTGCCGGGGAGCGTCGGGGTCGGTGCGGCACATCATGTAGATGTGGGAGGCGTAGTGTGCGGCGGACGTGTACATCTTCTGGCCGTTAATCACGAAATCGTCACCGTCACGCACGGCCCGACATTGCAGTCCGGCCAGGTCGGCCCCGGCCTGGGGCTCGGTGAATCCCAGCGCGAAGATAATCTCGCCGCGAATCATGCCGGGGATGAAATACTCTTTCTGTTCCTCGGTGCCGGCGGCAAGAATGGCCGGAGCGCCGCTGCCCGCGCCGCCCACGGCGATACCCCCCCTCATGAATTCTTCTTCAACGATGTACTGGTCGATGCGGCTGCCACTTTGGCCTCCGTACTCCTTAGGCCAACTGATGCCGATCCAGCCTTTATCCGCGACCTTCTTCACCAACTCGCGGTACTGAGGGCCTCGGCCCCCTTCTTCGCCGCCTTCCATCTCGTCAAGGAGATCCTGGCTGACATTGTCGCCGATAAACTTCTGGACTTGCTGACGAAGGTCTTCTTGTTCCCCGGTATATCCAAAATCCATTCTGTGACTCTCCAATCCTCGGTGAAAACTGGACTCTGTAGCTAGACGAAAGCCCCTCATGTTCACGCCCTGCCATTTTCCTGTGCCACGGAATCAGTGTCAAGTAATGCGAGGCGGTGCGGTCTACTTGGCGGCTGGGCTCAACTCCAGCAGTATAGGCCGTAGTTCTTCCATCAGCGGAGGCAAGAACTCCTCCCAATCGCCGACGATGCCAAAGTCGGACGAGCGGAACATCACCGCCCGCCGGTTGGTGTTGATGGAGATGATGACTCCGGCCCTCTGCAGTCCAACCGTGTGGTTGAAAGCGCCGCGAATGCCCACCGATATATAAACGGTGGGGGCGATGGCGCGGCCGCTGATGCCAACCTGGACCTGCTGCGGCAACCACCCCTCGTGAATAACGTCTCTCGTAGTAGCCAGGGTCGCTCCGACAGACCGGGCCATCTCTTGCACCTTGGCAAGGCCGTCCAGTCCCCCAACCCCCATACCTACCCCCACCACAACCGGGGCATTGGCCAGTATCAATCCGACTTGGTCTTCCTGAATATCCTCTTTCAATAAACGGACATCCGGTCCGTTGTACGGTAGTGCCGGTATCTGTTCCACGATGGCGGCAGCTCCGGGCTCGGGCGCGGCGGGTGTGAGCAAGCCTGGCCGCAAGGTAACCAGGTTGGGTAACGTCTTGGATAGGATGGGCGCCACAACATTGCCACCCAAGGCCGGTTTCAATTGCACCAGCCGTCCTTCGTCATCGATCTCGAGGTCGTTGGCATCCCCGGTCAGGCCCAACTTCAGTCGGGCGGCAAGCCGAGACGCCAGATCTCGACCGTCGGCGGTGGAAGCGAACAGGATCGCGTAAGGACTCTCCTTGCTTACGGCTTCGGCGAAGGAATTTCCAACGGCCATGCCGCAAACCGGTCCTAATTCAGAGTTATCCAGCACCAGCACTCGGTCAGCCGCTTGTGTAGCCAACTCTGTTACGATTTCTTCGTTTTGGGGCGCGATCAACACCGCCACGACCTCACTCTTGGTGTACTGGGTGAGTTCCCGGGCTTTGCCCAGCATCTCGTGGGTCACGGCAGCCAACCCCTGGTGCGTGTTCTCTGCCACCACCCAGATGCTTTGGTCTTTGCTGTCTGGGTAACGAGGCAACGTGATCGGCTCGGCAGCATCGCCGGCTTCATCAGCGAGCTCGGCCAAGCGTTGCCACAACGCGTCGGCAGCCTGTTTCGCAGCGTCTTCCGGCGTGGATTCCTCCAGCAGTATCCCCAGACGCTTGGGTTCCACCAAACGTATTTCGTCCACCCACGTGGGCGAGCCTTCGGACCCAAACTGGCTAAGGTCGGATGATAGGTCGGCGGCAGACACTTCCTCGAAGGAGATGCCCTCGGCCCGTTCCATCTGGTCCCTGTCCGGGTAAAGCTCGGGGGCCACGCCCTCGGTTACG
>VFHF01000106.1 GCA_009392095.1 SAR202 cluster bacterium | reverse complement strand
CTACCGAATAGCGACCCTAAGGCCCATACTGGAATGTTAGGCGCCGGTTGCTTTGGACGAACTGATTTCCCCTGGACACGAAAAATTGCGCGGAAGGAGAGATACCGATGGCCAGTCCTGATGTCGAGCTGATGGCTCACCTAATGCGTCGCGCCGGTTTCGGCGCCACCTACGAAGAACTGGAAGAGTACGCCGCCAAGGGCTACGAGGCCGTGGTGGACGAACTGCTCAGCCCTATGGAGCAGCCGGACCTGGAGATGGACATCCTGGAGCGTTATTTCATCGACTGGAAAGAGATGAACGCCCTGGAAGTCAACCAGGCTTATCTCACCTACCGCATGATCAACACTAAGCGCCCGCTGCAAGAGAAGATGACCCTCTTCTGGCACGGCATCTTTTGCGTCGGCAACTCCAAGTGCGAGCACGGCCGCCAGATACAACAGCAATTGGACATGTTCCGGGAACTGGGGATGGGCAGTTTCCCCAAATTGCTGCTGGCCCTTTCCATTGACCCGGCCATGGTGTTCTATCTGGACAACTGCATGAGCCACAAGGACGCCATCAACGAGAACTTCGGGCGGGAACTCCTGGAGCTGTTCGCAATGGGCGTTGGCATGGACGGCCAGGCCAATTATTCTGAGGACGACGTGAAGGCATGCGCCCAGGCATTCACCGGCTGGACCATCGCCAACGCCATTCCCAGGTACCCTTACGGCCGCTTCGAATCTCAGTTCGCCTTCAACGCCGCCGACCACGACTACGGAGAGAAGACGTTCCAGGGTGAGACGGGCAATTTCAATGGCGAAGATATCATCGATATCATCGTGAAACAGCCCTCCGCCGGCCGGTTCATCGCCCGCCACTTGTATAACTTCTTCGTGGCCGACGAACCCCAGATTCCAGCCTGGCAGGGAACTCCTCCACGGGACATGGACGCTATCAAAGAGATGGAAGACGCCTATTTTGAGTCGGGCTACAACCTCACCGAGATGCTGCGGGTGATGTTCAACTCTGACTGGTTCAAGAATGCCCGCTTCGAAAAAGTGAAGAGCCCCGCCGAGACCGTGGCCGGGACCATGCGCTTGGTCAAGGACTTCACCAGTCCAAAGCCGGGCCTCCACCCCATCGCCATGGAGATCCGCTACATGGGCCAAGACTTGATGAATCCCCCGACCGTCGAGGGCTGGCATACCGGGCAGGAATGGATTGACAGCGGCACCTTGGTAGAACGCATAAACTTCACCGCCGACCAGATGGGCAACACGGACCTCCCCGGAGTGAAGGCCATCATCGAACGGATCAGCTCAGAGGGCATAAGCGATCCTTCGGCGTTGCTCGACCGATGTCTGGACATGGTCGGAGCCTACGCTCTGCCGGATGAGACTCGCGCTTACCTGGTGGAACACATTGGAAAGTCCGGCGACCTGAAGCCTGGGACCGAGTCTTACGGCGGTCAGATCACACAGGCCCTGCAGCTCATCGTAGCCACCCAGGAGTACCAGTTCGCCTAGGCGGACAACATTTACCGGACGACTAGGCAGAAAAGTAACTCCACGGAGGACCATCATATGACATCAACTAAAAAAGACCCGGTCTTGGCCGTCTTGCAGCTCTCCGGCGGCAACGACGCCTTGAACACAATAATTCCCTATGCCGACCCTCTTTATGCCGACAACCGGCCTTCAGTCCGGGTATCCGAAGACCAAGTGCTGAAGATCGACGATCACATTGGCTTCAATCCCGCCTTGGGCCCCATAAAAGACCTTTTTGACCAGGGCAAAGTGGCCATCATCCTTGGCGTTGGCTACCCCAATCCCAACCGTTCCCATTTCCGATCCATGGACATTTGGCACACCTGCGAGCCGGAAAAGGTGGGCAACGAAGGTTGGCTGGGCCGCGCCATCCGCGACCTCGACCCCCGAGGAGAGAACGTCCTAACCGGCGTGAATTTCGGACGGGGTCTCCCCCGATCGCTGGCGGCGCCGGGAGTGCCGGTCGCCTCGGTGGGCAACTTGGAGACCTACGGCGTCCTCACCGGCATCGATGACGACCAGAGGGACGAAGCGCTGGACATCTTCTCCCGCATGTATTCTCCGGCCATGGGCCGTGGCCAGGTGATGGACTACCTCTCCCACACAGGCATGGACGCCTTGAAAGGCGCCGATATCCTTAGCACCGCGCCTGAGAAGTATTCTTCAACTGTTGAATACGGGAATAATTCAGTCGCCCAGTACATGAGGAACATCGCCCAGACTCACATCGCCGAGTTCGGGACTCGCTTCCTTTACACCACCGCCCCATACAACAGCTTCGACACCCACGCCGGACAGATGGTTGGCCATTCAGCTCTGTGGGGCGAAGTTTCCGCCGCGGTGCGTGACTTCCAGGCAGACCTAATCGAGAACAATGCTGCCGACAATATGACGCTGTTGGTCTTCACAGAGTTCGGCCGCCGCGTCCACGATAACGGCTCCGGCACCGACCACGGTTCGGGCGGAATCGCATTTGTCGTAGGCGAGAACGTCAAGGGTGGGGTCTACGGTGAGTACCCGTCCTTGCAAGAAAGCAAACTGCTGGAAGGGGACCTGCACTTCAACAACGACTTCCGCGGCCTGTACTCCACGGTGCTGGAAAAATGGATCGGCATCGATGCCAAGTCTGTGGTGGGCGGGGAATTCGAGCAGATGGCGTTTCTGTAGGTTCTGGCCTAGAAGAGTCAGGCAAGCCGTAACCGAACATCTTAAAGAGGTAATGATGGCTACTGCAGTCTTGGGAGTATCCCTTCAATACAGTCATAGCATCGGGCGAGGAGAATTTTCCGGACCCGGATTCCGCAACCCCGTAGCCGTAGCCCGGGGCGCCGACGACTCCATGTATGTGGTCAACCGGTCTTACGAGTACCGGCCCGACGGCAAGCGGATCACCATCTGTACCGTGGATGAGGACTACATCGGCGAGTTCGCCCGGGGCGTCCACACCGCCGGCGTGACGGACATCGTCACTGAGGACGGCTCTCTTATTTGGCCAACCAGCGTGGCGTTAGACCAGACGGGCAACGTCTATGTGGCCGACGAATGGCTGAACCGCATCTCCATCTTCACCAAGGACGGGGAATGGGTCGGCAAATGGGGCACTGCAGGCACTGGCGACGGCGAGATCAAGAGCCCTTCCGGGATGGTCTTCGACGCCGATGACAATCTGGTGCTGGTCGATAGCCAGAACAACCGGGTCCAGAAATTCACCAAGGACGGCAAGTTCATCTCGTCCTTCGGGAATCAGGGGTCTGGCGACGGGGAATTCAACCTGCCGTGGGGCATTGACGTCGATGGCGAAGGCAATATCTACATCGCCGATTGGCGGAACGACCGTATCCAGAAGTTCACCAAGGACGGCATGTTCCTGATGGCCTTCGGCAACCCCGGCAGCGAGCCCGGTGAGTTCAAACGGCCCACCGGCGTCGCCGTGGACCGGACCGGAATGATCTATGTGGCCGACTGGGGCAACGAGCGTCTGCAGATGTTCGACCCGGCCGGAAAGTTCGTAACGTTGACCACCGGCGACGGCACTATCTCCAAGTGGGGCAAGGACAAATTGGACGCCAACGGCGAGATGTGGAAAGAACGGGAGATCGCTCAGGGCATCGAGCGCGAGAAGGACTTCTGGGGTCCGGTGGCCGTGGCTGTTGACGACGAGGACCGCGTGTTCGTGGTCGAGTCCTGCCGCAACCGCATCCAGGTCTACCGCCGGCAGGAGCCCATGTTCAAGGGAGGCGGACGCCTGTAGGAGCTATCAGCTATCACCGGTCAGCTAGACAAGAAGTGGGATGATTCTTGTTCCCCGTCGGGTTAGCAACACTTATAAGCCAGCAGTGATTTTACTACACAGGATGAACTTGGCGCGCAATTAAAGACTTCTGGGCATCAGACTCACTCCGCAACGATCGGCCATTGCCGAAGCTGTGGTCAACTCTGGCAATCATCCTTCAGTGAAGTAGATCTACGGCCGAGTCAAGGAGTTTTCCCCTTACGTAATTCTGGCCACAGTC
>VFHF01000105.1 GCA_009392095.1 SAR202 cluster bacterium | reverse complement strand
AGCTTCTGGGCGACGGCAACGACGGCCAAATGATACTCCGAAAGGTGGACCAGAGCGTTTTACAAAGACCCGCGGTCTAGAATAGCGGCAGAGCAAATATTCACAATCTAATTCAGGGGGCTGCTATGGACAGGCCAAAGATCGTCGTTTTCTCAGGGCCAACGTCAACCATCGCCAACTCACCCACGCTAGTCACCAGCAACAAGGGCCGTAGCGGCGATGACAGACCTCTATCAGGCCGGTTTGACCATCTGGTGGCCCAGTCTTTGTACGAGCCCATCACTATCCGGATCAAAAAGTTCAGCGGCCACCCCCTAGAAGAGGACGCAAGTGATGTGTACTTCGATGATGGCAAGGATTACTACGAGGTAGAGCTTCACCCGGAGGACGGCGCCTATCTACTCCCTTATATGGCGCGCCGCAAGGATGGGTCGGAGCGTGGAGCCCCGTTCGAAGCCGGAGACATGACCAACCCGGCCATCGGGTACGGTGGGCGGCAGACGTTCTTTCCCGATGCCTCGCGGATTTTCGCGGACATCGACCGGACAATCGCGGGACGCGACGAGCATGGGGAGGGCAACCTGCTCAGCCGCATGGCCGATTTCGAGTTCATCCGAGTCCTTCCACCAGCCGGATACACCAGGAAAGGTGAAAAGGCCGGCGAGGACTATTTCCCCTACCAACCGTTCCCCATCAGCCGTCGAGCCCGCTACTCGGATCTAGCGCGGGCTACTAACATGGTCCAGCGGACATTGGCCCGGGTTGACCTAGCCGGGGCGATCTGGCTGGAGGGCAGCCCGACAGTTGAAGAGACAACATATTGGCTCAGCCTGCTGATGGACACCCGAATCCCCATCACAACCTGTGCCTCACAGCGGACCCACGGCCAGTTGGCCAACGACGGAGACCGGAATATCGTCGACGCGGTGGAGGTGATCCTATCCGGCCAGACCGCTGGGATGGGAGTTGTGGGCGTTCAAGACGAAAGGATCTACGCCGCCCGGGAGTTGAAGAAGGCGGACGACCGGCCCGGAAACTACAAGGCCACCGGCGGCCACGGCGGAATCCTAGGCACGGTTGGGCCTCCCGTGACAATCTGGTACCGGCCCAACTACAAGCACACAGCAACGTCGGACGTGAACCTGACACGTTTGCCGGCCGATGTGCTGTTCACTGATACCATCGGAGACTCCAGCCCTGTCAGCGTCAAGATCAAAGACTCGGGCGGCGGCCTTCTAACCACGGCTATCCCCAGAGTAAACATCGTCAAACAGGCCTCGTATATGGGCGAAGATGACAGTGCCAACCCGGACCAGGAAGTGGACATTCTGGCACGAATCGCCAAAGCTTTATCCGACCAGAAAAATCCCGACGAAAACTCGCCGCGGCTCCACGGCCTGGTGCTAGAGGGAACGTCGCCGTACGGTCTGGGTTCGACTTCACAGATGGCCGCGCTGGCCATCGCCGTTTACAGCGGGCTGCCGGTGGTGCGGGTGGGGCGTTCTGACCCAGGTGGAAGGGTGCCCGGATTCATGCACGACCTGAGCATTGCGGGCAGCAACCTCGACGCTAACAAGGCCCGGTTGTTGTTGATGGCCTCGATGCTGAAACTGGGCCGGTTCCCCAAGGCTAAGGACCCACGGAACCCCACATCCAAAGAGAAAGAGGCGTTATTGGCCAAGATCGCCGAGTTCCAAGAGATATTTGAGTATCACTAGCTGTAGGTTAGATCTTATTCACCATGGGGCAAGGGCCGGGAGACTAGGTCTTCTATGCGCGCCCGAGTCTCGTCTTGGTCGAAACCACGCAACAGGTTGATGCGGTTTCGGTTAGGGTCGCCGCCGTGCCAGTACTCGTAGACCTCTTGGCGCATGCCGGAGGATGAGACCGCCAGGTCGTGGGCCAGCCGGTACAGCCGGGACTTGTACTCAGCGCCAACGCCCTTGCCACGCATGTACCGGTCCAAGTACGGCCGCAGTTCCGGGCTTGCCAGGTCGTTTTCACTGGGCTGCATGATCAAGCCCGAGCCAGAGACCTCCCGCAGTATCTGGACCATCCTGGCGGAGGTCTGGGCGAAATAGATGTTCATGCCGGTCATTGAACCCAGGGACATCACGCCGCCTTCTCCCATATGGGCGCCGTGCTCCACACCGTCCATAGCGTGAAGCCACATCTCGGTGTAGGTGACCATTTCTCCGATCTTCGCGGCCACCTCGCGGTAATCCAGAACGCCGATGGCCTCGGCGATCATGGTCGCCACCGTTGTCATTACCTTCATGCGCTCGTGAATACGGCAGAGATTGCCCCATTCGGTGAAATTGATTCCGGCGGAGAAATTCCGCTGTAACGGAGCTGATTCATAGAGCATGAACACTCGGTCCCACGGGACGAGGACGTTTTCGAAGAACAGCATAGAGTCCTGCTCGTCGTAGGGCACGCCCAAAGGATGTCCGTAGCTCCCGTTCCAGAGAGAAACCGGCTCTCGGCACAGAATCTTCATGCCAGGGCTGTTGGTGGGGATGGAGAAAGCCAATACGAACCGGGGGTCCGACCGTTGGGCGAAGGTTGCCGACAGGGACACGTAAGTTTCGTTGCTGATCGGCGCTGCGGTGGCCAACTGTTTGCCGCCGGTGATGATGATTCCTTCAGAAGTTTCTTCAACCACGTGCAGCGCCAGGTCCTCTTCCCTCTGGGCGCGTTGCTCGTTTTGAGGTTGCTCGCTGCGGTCTACTTGGGGGTCGCCCAAGGCATGGGTCAGGAATAGGTCGTTCTCCATGCAGTAACGGTGGTAGTTGACCACGTTCTCGCCGAAATCGCAGTGGGGGTTTTTAACAATGCTTAAACGCTCCCTCGCTTTGTACAGGGAGATGATGTACGGCGCCAACACGTCGGGGGCGCGGCCCAGTTGACCCCAACTCCGACTGGTCCAGACCTCGCTGTTTCGCCTTTTCCGCTTGAGGTCGTCTTCGGACCGTGCGAGCATCCAAGATACGCTGCACCGGTTGCCCGACTCGGGAGACTCGAAGGTCATCACATCGTTGAATTCCGGGCTGTGCTGGAGATCGTAGATGCGGGCCAGTTCATTGACCATTCCCGAGAACGCCGGGTGGGAGGGGACGTCGTCGATGCGCTGGCCATCCAGCCAGACTTCACGGCCGTCTCTCAGACTCTCTATATAGCGTGCGCCAGTCATGGCGCCCTGGGCGGCGGTGATGTCCAGGGCCATCATTGGTCTCCTTATTGCTCCGCGTTGAGCCCTATCGCGTATGTCTATGACTGCAGGAAACGCGGGCGGCAAACTGCTTTTCGGCTAAAAGGCAACCGGTAGGGTCGTGAGACCTCGCAGGACTGGGTGACTCCGCCACTCTAATCCCGGTTCTTCCAGACGTAATTCCGGCATCCGCCTTACCACCGAGCCAATGACCGTCTGCGCTTCCATGCGGGCCAACGCCGCACCTAGACAGAAGTGGATACTAAACCCGAAGCCCAGGTGCCGTCCCTCGTTCCGTTGGATGTCGAACTGGTTCGGGTTGTTGAATTGCGCCGGGTCTCGGTTGGCGGAGCCGATGTTCAAAGAAAGGCGTTCTCCCTTGGCGATCTGCTTGTCACCGATCTGCAAGCTTTCCAATGCGATCCGTGATACCGCCTGGACCGGGCCGGTGTAACGGATAATCTCTTCCACGGCCGATTCGATCAGCGTGGGGTCGTGCCTCAGCCGCTCCAGTTCCAACGGGTTTTGAAGTAGTGCTAGGATGCCGTTTCCAATCAGATTGGTTGTGGTTTCATGCCCAGCGAAGATCAGCATGGCGCACATGGAATACAGTTCATCCTCGCTGAATGTATCGCCCTGGTCTTCAGCGGTTACCAAAGCGCTGAACAGGTCGTCATTCGGATCGGTTCTTTTCTGCGCGGCTGTTTCCCGGAGGAACTCTTTCAACTTTGCCATGCTCTGGATCACCGGGCCGACGTTTTCTTCCGCCTCGCGGATGTACCCCGCAAATGTGGCAATGTCGTTGGACATCTTCTTGAAGGTTTCCCGGTCTCCGCCGGCGACACCCAAAATCTCAGTAATCACCATCGCCGGCAGCGGATAAGCCAGTTCGGAGATGACCTCCATGCTGCCGTGTTTTTGGATGTCGTCCAGCAAGCCGTCCGCAGCGTCTTGGATCTGAGAGCGCATTCGCTCCAACACTCCGGGTGTGAACGCCTTATTCGCCAAAGCCCGGAGGCGTGTGTGGTCGGGAGGGTCTGAGAAGAGCATCATGTCAAGGAATGTCTGCTCCAGTTCACTGACACCTTCTGCGCTGCGGGTCTCCTGAAAGAGGGCAGAGATGCCTGTCGAGGAGAGGCGGGGGTCTCTCAGGGCATCGATAACATCCTGGTAGCGTGTCAGAATCCATGTTTGGGCGCCCTCATTCCAATGTACGGGGTCTTCAGAACGCAATTGTTCGTATCTTGGATAAGGGTCTTGGGCTATTGGGCGCCTTTCGACTGGGTTATTTTGCTGAAGCATGACATCTCCAAGTTCCAAGCTTAGGGGTTCAGGGCAATAAGGGCAGTACCTCCTCCGATACCAATTGGAGGTACTCCAGGCGCGCCGACTTTCCTTTTGGTAGGTTCAAAGCGGCGAACCCGAAGTGCTCAATTCTGTTTTCGCGGTGACTGCGTGCGATGGTCTCAGCGCAATCCTGCGGGCTGCCGACGATGGCCCAGTCGGCCAAGTCACGCGCGCCGCCCAGGCCGAAGTCAACGGTGGTCGATTCCTGCATTTTGAAATTCGTGTACAGACCGGCTTTGGCCTCGCCGGCCGCGACGGCCTCAGACACGGCTGTCTCCCGGTCACGGGCCACGGAAATAGACCGGTTGGCCGCCAGGCGCCCCGTCTTGCCAGGCTGTTCCGCGATCGCTTCCCAATACATGTCTGATAGTTTGTCGATGTCTTCCCAATTGGGCTGCGGGCCCAGCAGACAGGCGTCAGCTATGGCTGCCGCGCGTCGCACTGCTCCCCGGCTTTGCGCCGCCAACCAGATAGGGGGATGCGGCTTCTGCATGGGTGTGATTCCCACGCGGCCGCCACGAACGGTCCAGTGACGGCCATCATGGTTGACCTCTTCTCCGGTCCACAGTTCTTTCATCAGGGCGATGGATTCCTCCAGGCGGCTTACCCGTTCCGCCCGGTTGGTTCCGAAGGCTTCGAGCTCTTTCTCCACATATCCCAGACCCACTCCCAATGTGAACCGGCCGTTGCTGATCTGGTCTAAAGTCGCCGTCTGCTCGGCTATGTCCACCGGATTGTGGTAGGTCAATAACAGGATGCCGGTCATCAGCCGGAGCCCTTCCGTATCGGGCGCCAGACGGGAAAGTATCTGCATGGGTTGTGGCCAGATAGTGGGGTAGGCGATGAAGTGCTGAGGCATGTAGAGAGCCGTGAATCCCATGCCCTTGGCCCGCCGGAAAATCTCGGCAGCTTCCTCAATCTGGTCGAAAAGCGGCCTGGTGGGGTCATCGATGAAATCCCGGACATATAAGCCAACGTCCATGCTTACCCTTTATTATTCGAAATAGCCCGCAACACCGCCGTGGGACCGTCAGGCTGGGAATCGCCGTAAGTATATCAAAGCGACCCTAAACGGGAATCCAAACGGTTACTACCGGGGCGTGTCCGCATACTGCACTGCGGATCACGGGTGCGGATCACGGAAATGACGGTAACGGACACGGCTGAATGGAGATTTACCTTTATTGATTTTGCTATAACTCCTCGTAAACGGGGTGGAACATGGTCTCAGAACAACAGAAGAAAATCCTCGTGATCGAAGATGAAGAAGATATCAGGACTATCGTCGTTACCCGTCTGAAAAGGGCAAGTTGCGAAACCGTAGTTGCCGCGGACGGCCAGGACGGCCTACGCTGGTTCTATGGCGACCGTCCGGACTTGGTTGTACTCGACATCTCCGTGCCGGTGATGGACGGCTGGCAGGTCCTGGAACGCTTAAAAGAAGTGTCTTAGGTGCCGGTCTTGTTCCTAACAGCCGCATCCCAAGAGAGAGACAAGCTCCGCGGTCTTAGATCTGGGGCTGACGACTACATTACCAAGCCGTTCTCCGGTGGGGAACACCTATTGTCTGCCGAAGAAAGCCCCGATGTTAAAGCCGACCTGCGTAAGGTAGTTGGTGTCTCGGCCGCAACCGAGAACATCTTGGATATCACGCTGGCCGATCCCGATCCCACTCTTTTACAGAAATTGGCACTGGCCGCTGCGTCATCGGTGCGCCAGGATGTGATAGAGATGTACGGCGCAAATTGGACGGAGCCGGGCAATTATCTGGGCAATGGCCATAGAGACCCGCCCGTCAGAAGATCCGGGTTATTCCTCCGACAGAGACCGGTCGACGTAGGCTAGTCCCTCCAGCATCAAGCCGTAGCCCAGCATGTCTTGCATCTGCCGCTTGATGTTCAAGGTCATGGCGACCCTGCTGTAACGAACGGTTAGCGGCGGGCGCTCTACGATCATGCGGGCCAATTCCCAGGCCCGTGGCAGCAATTGCTCTTTTGGCAGCACCTCGCTAACGACGCCTAGGTCCAACGCTTCTTGGGCCGACAGGGTCTGGCCGGTCAGCAAGAAGTACCGGCCACGGTTGGTGCCGAGCAGCATGGGCCACACTACATGCACGCCGTCACCAGGCACCACTCCTCGCGGGAAGTGCGGGCCATCTTGAAATGTGGCAGTCTCCGAGGCTAAAACGATGTCTGACAGTGCCGGAATCTCTGCATGGATCAGGGCCGGGCCGTTGACCGCGCCTATGACCGGTACCTCTATATCCAGCAGGTTGAGCAGCAGCCGTTTGCCTTCCCAGTAGGTTTTGTCCCAGTCTTTAGGCATCCTTCTGGATGACCGGCCAGGCGTAAAGTCAGCGCAATAGTCGTCGCCGGCGCCGGTCAGGATCACGGTCTGGTTCTCAACGTCGCTGCCGATATCGGCAAAGGCGTGGCCCAGCTCCCGGTGCGATGGCTCGCCCCAGAGCAGGCTGCCGTCACCGGAATGGAACGTAACCTGCAGGATGCCGTCGGTGCGCTCGAACCGCACTGTTTCATATTTGTTTTCGTATTCTGTCAATGTCGCCATGATGTTCCCTCCAACTAACTGATTTCATCAAGGCCAATAAACTACCACATCGGTACGCCAAGGCCGTTTGACGGCTGTTCCGCCCGGCCCTAAACTGCCCTCCATCCGCTCTTGGGTTGCAACTGTAGAAGGAGAGTTTGATTTGAAGTACGACGTGATAGTGATCGGCGCCGGGTCAGCCGGATGTGCCATCGCCAGCCGGTTATCGGAAGACCAGGACCGGTCGGTGTTGTTGTTGGAGGCTGGCCCTGACTACCCGGACTTTGAGCACTATCCCGACGATATCAAATTCGGCTACACCCCCGACGCCGCGGCCATGGGCGGCCCCCACAACTGGTCATTCGTAGGCACGGGTACTCCCGACCGGCACGACCTCGCGGTGCCCAGAGGCAAGGTGGTGGGCGGGTCCAGCGCCATCAATGGCCAGGTTTTCCTGCGCGGGCTGCCCGAGGACTTTGAAAATTGGGCCGCCATGGGCAATGACCAGTGGGAGTATCTGAAGGTTCTGCCTTACTTCAGGAAGCAGGAAACGGATGCGGACATCAGGGACGATTTTCACGGCACCGAAGGTCCGATGCCCGTGCGGCGCTTCAAGCAGAACGAGTGGCTGCCCTTTCACCAAGCTTTCCACGACGCTCTGATTGACAAGGGTTTTCCATTCGATCCCGATATGAACCACCCCGAGTCCGGCGGCGTGGGCCCGATTCCCATGAACAATCCCGACGGCGTGCGCATGAGCACCGGTCTCACTTACATAAATCTCAGCCGGCACCGTCTGAACCTGACTATCAAAGCAAACGTCTTGGTTCATAGGATCCTGTTCGAGGGCAAAAGGGCCATCGGGGCCGAGGTGGAATGCGGCGGGGAACGGTTTACGGTTGAGGGTGACCAGATCGTCCTCAGTGCCGGGGCCATCGCCTCACCCCATATCTTGATGCTCTCAGGCGTGGGACCGGCTGGCCAACTAAAGAAACATGGAATCGAAGTGGTCCATGAGCTACCGGGAGTTGGGCAGAACCTGCGAGATCACCCAATCGTGCCGGTGGTTTATAAGGTGAAAGACGACTTTCCCCAAGACCCCAAGGCGCCCAGGTATCAACTGGCCCTGCGGTACACCGCCACCGGTTCGGAAGACCGGAACGATATGCAGATCCTGCCGTCGGCCTTCTCCTCGCCCATCGGCGCGCCCGACCCCTACGAGCAAGAGGGCGTGCGCTTCACCTGTGTCTTGGAGTTGGCCAACGGTTTCGGTGAGCTGACCCTTGCCTCCGGCGACCCGACCGTCCAACCTCACCTGAATTACCGCTATCTGGAGGATGCCTGGGACCGGGAGCGGCTGCGGGAAGCTGTCCGCTTGGCGATGGATCTGGTGGAACACCCCATGTACAAGGACATCATCGACCAACGCTTAGAGCCCAAAGAGGCGGATATCAAGTCTGACGACACGCTGGACGATTGGATGCTCCAGATCACGGTGAACACCACCCACATCTCAGGCACCTGCAAGTTGGGCCCGGCTTCGGATAAGGGCGCCGTGGTGGATCAATACTGCAGGGTTCACGGGATGGAGAACATCAGAGTGGCAGACGCGTCGGTTATGCCAAATGTGGTGCGGGCCAACACCAACTCCACCACCATAATGATCGGTGAGCGGGTAGCCGATTGGATGAAAGAGGGGTAGGCCGGCCGGTTATAGGCCGTCGATCAAGCCGGAGAAATTATCGGTTCCATCCCAACTGATCAGGACGTTGGGTCCTAGGCCGTTGCTCCACGCGTTTCCGCTGGCGACATTGCCCTGTGTGGAAATGTCTCCGGCTTCTTGCATCAACTCTATGTGGGCCATGACCTCGGTGAACGCCAAAAAGAAGTTCTGCTCTTCTAGCTCCCGGTCGGAAAAATATTCGCGGGTGATCGCGACCAGTTCTTTGGGTCCGGACTTCATCACATCGGTCAATTCATGGCAGCGGTTACGGTGGTGTTCCAATATCTCCGTGGCCCTCCCCACACCGATGGGATTGAACTGACCTCGGAAGAACGCTCTGTGAGCTGGCAGCACAGTTAGATTCCCATCCAACTCGGCCATCCGTTTCAAAGACGTGAGCAGGGCTTTGAGACCGTAGATCTCGTTTTCACCGCGGTACGCGGACGGAAGCTTCGCCTGAAACGAGTTGTAACTCATGGCTACCGATGGATGAGGCGTGATCAGGGGCAGGATATGGTCTCCTGAGAACAGCACCTGGTCGAACTTGATGCACAGTTCGTCCGGGGAGTGGCCCGGGGTGTGATAGAAGGTGAGTCCGCCGGCTTGGAGGTTGTCAGTAACCGGATGGTCCAGGACCAGATCATGATTGAGTTCCCGGTGCTCCATGGCCCTGGTCATCGTCTCTGAATGCTCGAAGGCTTCGAACCCCTGAACTTCTCTGCGCCAACCTCGTTCAACGTCGCCGCGGTCAGCCTGCAGCATGAAGCCGTACATCTCGTGGGCCCAGAGCTCTGCGCCGCTCTTCCGAATCACCGGAGGGCAACTGCCGTCATGGTCCATGTGTCCGTGGCTCACAACGATGCGGGCCACGTCAGTCAACGACCGTCCAAGCGCCTCCAATCCCTGCTCCAGATAGCTCAGAGAGCCGTAACAGCCTGGGTCTACCAGCGTTAGGTCGTCTCCCTCGATCACGTAGCACCATGTCGGTCCCAGAGTCGATTTCCAAGACAGAGGAACGCCTATGGCCTTGATCACGGCTCCGGTGGCCGAGGTGTATTTTATGAGGGTCCCGTTTCCTGAATCGTCGCCTCGTTTTAGTATCTCGGTTTCTAACATCGGTCCCCGTTTCAAGCGTCATTGCCCCGGTTAACTCAGGCGTGCGCCCACCAGTTTAGCGGTGGGCAAACGGATAGGCACGGTGGTGGGGGCATTGAGAATGGTAACATCTTGTCTGCGAGATAAAAAGCTGAGGAGATGATGTTATGACCCAGTCGATAGGGATCGTTGGGTGCGGGGCCATCGGCCAGGCTTTGATGCGGGCCGCCGACTCCGGCAAGTTGAACGTGGCAGTGGCCGGTGTGACTAGCCGGAACGAGCAGCGGGCCCACGAGTTTCTTGGCAGCTTGGATAACCCTCCTCCTTACCTGGACCGCCAAGAACTGATCGCAAAGTCGGACCTATTGGTCGAGATGGCGGGCGGTCATATCGTCGAAGAACTAGCTAAAGAGACCTTCGCCGCCAGGAAAGACTTGATGGTCATCAGCATCGGCGCCCTGCTGGAATTCCCGGGCATCATCGAGGAGGCACGCGAGAAAGGTTGCCGCCTGTTAGCACCGTCGGGCGCAATCGCAGGTCTGGATGGGATAAAGTCGGCGTGTGCGGGCCGAGTGGACCACGTGACCATGGTCTCCCGCAAACCGCCCATTGGTCTGGAAGGCGCGCCGCATCTTATAGAGAACGGCATCAGCCTGAAAGGACTGACCGAGGAGATGGAAGTATTTTCCGGGACCGCCAGGGAGGCGGTGAAAGGGTTCCCGGCCAATCTGAACGTTTCGGCGGCCGTAAGTCTGGCCGGCCTGGGCCCTGACCGGACCCAGGTGAAGATGCTGGCGGTGCCCGGCCTGGAACGGAACTGCCATGACATAGAAGTCGTCGGCGAATTCGGGGTCCTGAGAGTGCACATCGAGAACATTCCTTCAGAGAACCCGAAAACGGGCAAATTAACCGCTCTCTCAATCATCCGCTCGGTTCAGGACGCGGTTGATCCATTCCGTATCGGCACCTAACCCATGATGGAGTTAACAACATAGAAAAAGACCCGCCCCGGTATAACCGAGGCGGGTCTTTTTCTGATCACCTGATAATGGAGTAATAGCTACGCGGCGGCCGCTGCTCCACAGACCGTGTCGATGATGAGTCGAGTCACGACGTATGGGTCGCAGTTGGCGTTGGGCCGACGGTCTTCTATGTAACCCTTCCGGTCGCGGGCCACCTGCCAGGGGATCCTGATCGAGGCGCCCCGGTCAGAGACACCCCACCGAAACTCTTTGTAGGACAAAGTCTCATGTTCGCCGGTCAACCGTTCTTCGATCCGGTCACCGTAGTTGGCGATGTGGAGGTCGGCTTTGGTTCCTAGGGCATCGGCGGCGGCGACGCAGGCGTCGTAGTCGTTCCGCATCAGTTCGGTGGAGAAGTTGGTGTGGGCGCCGGCGCCGTTCCAGTCTCCTCGGACCGGCTTGGGATCAAGGGTGGCGCTCACATTGAACTGCTCGCCTATGCGGTAGAGAAGCCACCGGGCAACCCAGAGTTGGTCGGCCACGGCCGGGGCTGGAATCGCGCCAATCTGGAATTCCCATTGTCCGGGCATGACTTCGCCGTTGATTCCGGCGATGGACAGTCCAGCTGCCATGCAAGCGTCCAAGTGGGCTTCCACTATCGGGCGGCCAAACACTTCGTCTGAACCAACGCCGCAGTAATAACCACCCTGAGGAGCGGGGAACCCGTTGTCCGGCCAGCCCAAGGGCTTGATGCCATCGAAGTAGGTATATTCCTGTTCGATTCCGAACCACATGTCCATAGCGCTGTATTTGTCGGCTGACGCGGCGCAGGCGGCCCTGGTATTGGAGGGATGTGGAGTCATGTCGGTGAGTAGGACTTCGCACATCACCAGTTTGTGATTTCCCTGACGTATGGGGTCGGGGCAAACGAAAACCGGATTCAGAACACAGTCGGAATTCTCGCCGGTGGCCTGGTTAGTGCTCGATCCATCGAAAGCCCAGATGGGGGGTTCTTCACCGTCGGCAATCACTTTACCCTTGGACCGCAGCTTGGCGGTGGGTTTTTGTCCGTCAACCCAGATGTACTCAGCCTTGTAACTCATAATTCTCTATCCTCTTTTCGTTGGCCCAGCCAAAAATCGCGATAGCCTTTCTCATATTCATTCTGCGACCGAACTATAACTAGAATCTCAGGACTTGGTCAAATCTGTGGACCCCGTTTCAGTCATGTAACCCAACACTAACCAGCCGGCTTCCGGTTGTAATCCAGGCACCGCTCAACTAGAGTAGCACCTGTTTGTTTCAACAATGTAAACTTGGCGGCGAGAATATCTTGGCTCCCCAAAAGGTGTCTTGCCGCACGCTCAAACCAACCGGAGGAACAGGACTATGCCGATCGATGT
>VFHF01000104.1 GCA_009392095.1 SAR202 cluster bacterium | reverse complement strand
GTCTTCACCTAATCGGACTTCCACATGAACGACAAAAATCCCCGGCGCCCTTGGATGCGTCGGGGATTTTTTGATTAACCTGTACCTGGCCGTAATCTCTTAGGCTGAAACCGGAAGGTCGATCTCGTACTGGTCCAGCAATTTCTCGATCTGGGCCGCGGCCTTCCCACTGGGCGGTACCAACGGCAGCCTGGGTACGCCAACCTTTAGGCCTAGGTGGTCCACGGCGTACTTCACCGGGATAGGATTGGACTCGGTGAACATACCCAAGAAGATGGGAAGCAGACGGCGGTGCTCGGCGGCCGCGCCCTCGACGTCTCCCTCCAGCAGCAGACCCATCATGTGCTTGATCTGGTTGCCGACTAGGTGAGCCACCACGCTGACAACGCCGTAGCCACCTATGGACATGATCAAGAACGTCTGGTTGTCGTCGCCGCTCCAGACCTTGAAGTCGGGGCTAGCGCCCTGGATGATTCGGGCGATCTGGTTCATATCTCCGCTGGCTTCTTTGGTGCCAACGATGTTGTCGATCTGGCTCAGCCGGATCGTGGTCTCGTCGGTCATATTCACGCCGGTGCGGCCCATGATGTTGTAGACGATGCAGGGCAGATTGGTCTTGCCGGCAATCGCCTTGAAGTGCTGGTACATCCCCTCTTGCGGGGGTTTGTTGTAATACGGCACCACTAGCAGCAGGCCGTCCACGCCCTGTTTCTCTGCTTCCTGGCTGAGCTCTATGCTCTCGGCGGTGCTGTAGGTACCGGTGCCGGCGATGACCACGCCCTTGTCGCCTACCGATTGTTTGACCTCGCTGAAAAGGCGCATCTTTTCATCGGTGGTCAAAGTGGGCGACTCTCCAGTGGTGCCGGACAGAACGATGCCGTCACTGCCTGAGTCGAGAAGGGCATGGGCGAGCTTCTTAGCCTGCTCAAAGTCGACATCACCCTTCTCGTCAAAGGGAGTAACCATCGCTGTGAGAAGCCTACCTATCTCTGCCATGTCCGCCTCCTATAATCGCCTTTTTAAAGGCATCAGGGCCTTGGATTCGTTGCATTATACTCGTGAATAACCCATATCGCATCCCCTCCATTCAGCCCAGGAATGGGCATCTCTTCGAGAAAGCAAAATGGTCGATCCGACCGTTCGTTGAGTAGCGTTAAAGCCGTTGTACGGCCGGCCTAGCCGGTCACTCCGCTGGTGTGCTTCGGCTTCAACCGTCCCCTGGCGATCAGTTCCTCAGCGATCTGCAGCGAATTAAGCGCCGCGCCTTTTCGCAGGTTGTCGGAAACTATCCAGAGCACCAGCCCGTTGGCGTGCGACATGTCCTGCCTGATGCGCCCCACGAACACGTCATCCTCGCCGGCCACGTCCCAGGGCATGGGATATTCGCCCGATTCGGTATCGTCCAACACTGTAATGCCGGGCATGGCCGCCAGCAGTTCCCTAGCTTCAGCCACCGGCATCGGCCGGGTGAATTCAACGTGCACCGAGGCGGAATGGGAGATGTAGACCGGCACCCGCACGCAGGTGGCGGATATCTGTATCTCAGGCGCGTGTAAGATCTTCTGGGACTCCTGACGCATCTTCTGTTCTTCAAAGGTGTAGCCGGTTTCCAGGAACCGGTCGATCTGAGGGACAACGTTGTAGGCGATCTGGCCATCACCGGACTTGCTAGTGTTCGAGTCGGCATTCAGCAACCGCTCCGATTGCTCACGAAGGTCGGCCATCGCCCCGCCGCCTGCGCCGGAGACCGATTGGTAGGTGTCGGCCACGATGCGTTTGATAGGGTTCACCTGGTGCAACGGGTGAGCAGCCATCACCAGGGGAGTGGTGGAGCAGTTGGGGATGGATATGATTCCCTGGTGCCAGTCAACATCGGCCCCGTTTACTTCGGGCACGACCAAGGGCACCGTCTCTTCCATACGGAAAGCGGAACCGTCGTCGATAACCACCGCGCCTGCAGCCACTGCGGCCGGTGCTAGTCTATGGCTGACTTCTGAACTGGCCGATATGAACGCCACATCAACGCCGTCAAAGGACTTCTCCGTCGCTTCCTCCACGGCAAAGTCATTCCCGCCAACGCTGATACGCTTCCCGGCCGAGCGGCTGGAGGCCAGCAACTTCAGCTTGGGCAAGATAGGGTAGCGGGTTTCAACGATGCGGAGAAATTCGGCGCCCACCGCCCCGGTGGCGCCTACAACGGCGATGGTCAAGTCCTGCACTAGCGGTTCTCGATTTACTATAAGATTCGTGCCTGAGACGGGCCTAAAGCGCGAGCACGTTCTCCAAGCCTATCACAAGGCCCGGACGGGCTACAACGTCGCGGATGCAGCGCACCACTCCGGGCATGTAGCAGCTCCGATCCAGGGTGTCATGGCGCAGGGAAACGGTCTGACCCGCCGCGCCGAAGATCACCTCATGGTGGGCGCTTTTGCCAGGCATCCGAATGCTATGGACCGATATCCCGTTATGCTCTCCGCCTCGGGTGTTGGCCAAGTTGTCCTTCTCGGGTTGGTTGCGGGTGAACTGCTTGTTCTCCCCCAAACTACGGACCAAGGCCAGGGCAAATCCCGAGGGCGAATCAATCTTAGCCTCGTGATGCGACTCTACGATGTCCACGTAATCGAAGTAGGGCGCGGCTTGCTCGGCCAGTTTCTTGAGGATCACGGCCCCCAGAGCGAAATTGGGCGCAACGATGATGCCAACACCGTTGTCATTAGCCATGGCGTCTAGCTGCTTCAATTGGTCTTCAGAAAACCCGCTGGCGCCCATTACAATGTTGATCTTTCGAGCAGCGGCAATGGCAGCAGCGTCCATGGCGACGGCGGCGTTGGTGAAGTCAACCATCACGTCGGGTTTTGTCTGCTCTAGGAGGGCGTCTATATCAGTTGAGATCGCGACCATTGTGCTGTACGGCGTGCCCAGAACCGGCCCTCGGTCCTGCTTGCAAGAACCGCCCACCAATTCAAGATCAGTTTCTCTGGCGACAGCAGCCACGGTCTCGAGACCCATCTTGCCGGTTACGCCACCAATTACTACTTTTATCGACGCCATAGCACTCCTTTCTGAGGGCTCTTGCCGAGTGAGTCCGGATCACACCAACATGACCGATGCGCACCCTTCGATGGGCTCAGGGCGAGCGGAACCAGGAGGCAGGTTGTCGATTCGCATGCCGTTGTAACGAGGTCGTAGACGCGGGTTTTTAACCCGCCGTTACCCCATCCGTCACATCCGATTCGCTATGCCAGCTCACACCTGATGATAGCACGCAGCCTGATTGCCGGAAAATAAAACAGCCCCGGCCATTGAAGGCTGGGGCTGTTCTGTTCCTAGTTAACGGGGGGCTGGTTAGCGGTTTCCACCTTGGAAGCGTCCACCACTGCCCGAACCTCCGGATCCGCGTCCAGGGCCACCAGGGCCACGGCCACCTGATCCCCCTCGATCTCCGCCGCGTCCACCACCGAATCCTCCACGTCCGCCCCGGTCTCCGCCGCCGCTCCGGTTGAAGCCGCCACTGGGCTCAGGCCGTGGAGCGGGAGGGCTGTCGTCGCCGAACAGCGCCTTGCGGGACAGGTTGACCCGTCCTTGGGCGTCGATCTCCCGGATGATCACAGTGAGCTCTTGGCCCTCAGCTAAGTCTTCTTCCATGTCACCCAGGTCGCCGTTGCGAATCAGGCCGTCCTTGCCGGGGACTAGTTCCACGAAGGCGCCAAAGTTGGTCAGTCGCACTACCTTGCCGGTGAATATATCGCCGATCTGCAGTTCCCGTGTCAGGGCGTCAACCTTGGAATGGGCCAGTTCCAGCATGGCGGCGTCCACGCCACCGATAGTCACTGAGCCGTCGTCCTCTACGTTGATGCTGGTGCCGGTCTCTTCGATAATGGCCCGAATCACCCGACCGCCAGGTCCGATGAGGGCGCCAATCTTGCTGACTTCAATCTTCAAGCGAATCATCTTGGGCGCGTGTTCGCTCATCTGACCCCGTACTTCAGAGATGGCCTCGTTCATCTTGCCCATGATGTGCATGCGGCCCTGACGCGCTTGTTCCAGCGCTTCTTTCAGGATCGCCGGGGTCAAATGAGTGGTCTTCACGTCCATCTGTAGGGCGTTAACACCGGCGGATGTGCCGGCCACCTTGAAGTCCATGTCGCCCAGGAAGTCTTCAATGCCCTGGATGTCGCTGAGGATGGCGTATTCGCCGTCGTCGCCGGTGATCAGTCCCATGGCGATACCAGCCACAGGGGCTTTAATCGGGATGCCGGCGTCCATCAAGCTTAGTGAGCTACCGCAAACGCTACCCATGGACGTGCTGCCGTTGGAGCTCAGGCACTCGGACACGATCCGGATGGCGTAGGGGAAATCGTCCTCGGAAGGCAGGACGGGCGAGATGGCCCGCTCTGCCAAGGCGCCGTGTCCGATCTCGCGGCGCCCCGGGGACATTGCCCGCCGGGCTTCACCGGTCGAATAGGACGGGAAGTTGTAATGGTGCATGAACCGCCGGGTGTTTTCAGGACCAACGGAATCGACGGTTTGTTTAAAACTCAGAGAACCCACCGTCACGATGGACAACACCTGGGTCTCGCCTCTGGTGAACAGTCCCGTGCCGTGGGTGCGGGGCAAGATGCCGGTGTCGCAGGATATCGGGCGGACCTGGTCCATCGTCCGTCCGTCGGAGCGGATGTGCTGCTGCAGGATGCGGCCTCGGACAGCCTCTCGGAACACGGCTTTGAAACCGTCGCCGATGGCGTTCTTGGAGTAATCATCTTTCAGCGCTTCGGTGACCAGTGCGGAGATCTCATGCTCGCCGTCGTCCATCTCATACATGCCGGGGTTCTTACTGAGAAGGTCTTCCCAGCGGGAACCGACGACATCTTTGATCTTGGCAACGAGCGCGTCGGCGGCGGCATAGTCGTATTCGACTACGGCTTTGGGCTTGCCCACCTTGGTTGTTAGGTCTTCAATGAGGTCGATGGTGGCTGAGTTGGCCTCTTGGGCCTTGCCGATGGCTTCGACGATCACTTCCTCGGAGACTTCGTTGGCGCCGGCTTCAACCATAAGGATGGCGTCGCGGGAGCTGCTGACCACCATGCTCAGGGTGCTTTCAGTGCTCTGTGCGTAGGTGGGATGCAAGATGTATTCGCCGTTCAGGTAGGCGATCCGGCAAGAAGCTATGGGTCCGTTGAATGGAATCTGGGAGATCGAGATGGCGGCTGAAGCGCCGATCATGCCCAGAATCTCGGGCGGGTTCTCCTGGTCGGACGAAAGTATCGTCAGCGTGATCTGGATGTCGTTGTGCAGGCCTTTGGGGAACAGGGGCCTGATGGAACGGTCAGTGAGCCGTGATGCCAGGATACCATCCTGACCGGGACGGCCTTCCCGGCGGAAGAAGCTCCCCGGGATCTTGCCAACAGAGTACATCCGCTCTTCATAATCAACTGTTAGGGGCAGGAAGTCGATGTCTTCTGCCCGGGGTCGGGAGGACATCACCGCGGTGACAAGAACGATGGTCTCGCCGAGGGTTACAGTCACACTGCCGTGGGCTTGGTTCGCCAGTTTCCCTGTTTCAACAGTTAGGGTTCTGTCGCCGATCTGGCTTGTGACCGACACGGGGTTAGATAGTTCTGTAGCCATAATATGCCTAGGGCAACCTCGCAATAAATAACGTGCGCAATCGATAGATGGGGTGAGAGCTAGACGAGAAACAACACCCTGAATCGGGTGCTGTTCTGAGGGGACTTAACGCCGAAGGCCGAGCCTGCTGATAAGTGTTTGGTAGCGGTTTACGTCTTCTGCGTCGAGGTATTTGAGGAGCCTGCGTCTCTGGGAAACCATTCCAAGAAGCCCGCGCCGGGAGTGGACGTCCTTCTTGTGTGTCTGCAGATGATTCGTAAGCTGTTTGATATTTTCCGTTAGCACCGCGACTTGGACTTCGGCTGAGCCTGTGTCTTTGTCGTTTCTTTGGTATTCCTTGATTATCCGCGCTTTGGTGTCTCCGTCTAGCATCAGGTGTGTACTTGCTTCTCTCTCTTCTCTTCTTTTACGTCCACAAGATTATAGCATACGGCCTCGGGCCGGGCAACGCGGGACCCTCACATAATCTTCTATCGAGGAGCGCTAAATTCCCGAAAAATCCTGCCCTAACTAAGCACCGAAAAACCGTCGGACAGCCCGCCGCGCCCAGTAATCCCGAAGACCAGGTCGGAGGCACGGCCACGGTAGAGGGCGATCTGCCCAAGTATCTCCAACGTTGCCGCCATGCCCTTTTCCGGAGGCTGGTCGTCCACGCCCACAGCCTTAGCCAAGTCCATGGTGTGGATGATCAATTCAAATGTCCGGGTCGGCAGGTAATCTATAAGCCGCATCCCGCCCACCGGAGTCGCCATGATGTGGTCATCGGCCAACTCTTCCAGCTTGTTCTTAACGTACATGGCGAAGCCGCGGACCATCATCCTGGGGTCGTCGATGATCTCCAATCCGGCGGCCCTTCCCCGCTCGGCAACCTGCTTCGGGTCAGCCAAGCCTTCGAACGCCGTTAGGAAGTAGTCCACCGGTCGCTCCAAATCAACCTTGTCCCCAGGTTTGGCCGAGTAGCTCAGGATCGTGGTGAAAGACCGGTAAGTGTGCCCGGTCAGGTCACGGGCGCACCACTCGCCAAGAGCGGGCACCTCCCAGCCGTCGATGTCAACCTGGTCAACGACTTTTGCGAAGAATTCGCCGGCTTCCAGATATGTTTCCCGAATGTCTTGACCGCTCATCTAAATCACCTGAGAGTTATGGCTGGCCGACTTCTTCTTCGATGTTAAGGGATTTCATCAGGCCGCTGAGCTGCGCCCAGGTTTCGTCTTCCACAAAGATCCCGTCTTTGCGTCGGGCCTGCTCTCTGTTCCATTCGATCTCGCCGGGATAGAGCACCTCGGTGAAACCGGCGGCGGGCGGCGAGTCCTTGATGAACTCGACGAACTCGCCCATTTCCTTCTTGAACTCTTCAAGAGGGCGGAAGTGCTCCAGGTTGAAGGCGGCGATGAAGACGCCGTCGTTGTGCCGGCCTTCCGGGTCGATGCCGAAGCCCAGGCCGGTAAGTAATCCGGAGAAGACTTCCACCATGAAAGACAACGCATAGCCCTTGTGGCCTTGATCGACGCCAACGGGCAGAATCGCGCCACCAGAGTAGTAGTCGTTGGGGTCGGTCGTGGGGTTGCCGTCCTTATCGACGATCCAACCCACGGGTATCTCTTCCTTGCGGCTGCGGGCTAAGGCGATCTTGCCCAAAGCCACGGTGCTAGAAGCCATGTCCATCAAAACCGGCCCGTCCAGGTTGCTGGGCATGCCGATACAGATGGGGTTGGTTCCCAATTTTCTGGCAATTCCGCCAAACGGCGCCACATGCTTGGGCGCGGCCCCAGAGTCGGCGGTAATCATGCCGATCATGCCTTCCGCAGCCATCATAGTCGGGTAATCCCCCAGTCGGCCTATGTGGCTCTGGTGGTGGACGGTGATGGCGGCGACTCCGTTGGTCCTAGCTTTCTCGATTGCCATGCGAGTAGCCTTCTCGGTGACCACGAAACCGAAGCCCCAGTTGCCGTTGATGACGGCGGTGCAGGGGGCTTCTTTGACGACCTCAAAAGGAGCTCCTGGGACGATGTGACCGACGTCGATGCGCTCGACGTAAGTTGGCGTTTGTATGATCCCGTGGGAGTCGTGGCCCGCAAGGTTGGCTTTGACCAGATGCCTTGCCACGATCTCGGCTTCGTCTTCCGGAGTGCCCTTGGCGCGGTAAATGTGGTAGGCAACTTTATGCAGGTATTCGGGCGTAAAAACGGGCATGTTTCAACCTCGGCGGAAAGTGATTCTAGTCTAGTGGGGAGCCTGGGGTTTGTCCACCACACGGCGGCTGGTTGCGTCCGTTCCACAGCCACCTGCCGTCCTTGTTGGCCCCCAAGCGGACATGCTATTCTTTAATCCTTTAATGCCCCTGTAGCTCAGTGGATAGAGTGCCGGCCTCCGGAGCCGGAGACGAGAGTTCGACCCTCTCCGGGGGTACCATATTTCAAGACCTCGAGTGATTCCGCCAAAACCATATCTGACCATATCTATTTGAAACTTGTCAGGTGTCCTAGGCATCGCTTTCAGCCAGCAACGGGGTATGTGTCATTAGGTCTGCGCTAGCGCAGAATGCGCGGTTTCCAGCACCTCTGAGAATAGCTACCCAAGCTTCTCAGTCATCGCGGAATTCTTGTCATATCTGGACCATGGGATCATGTTGCTCAGGGCCAAGGGAATTCTTTGCTTGTGGGCGGTTAATCGTGATGTGCGCCGTATTACCACGTCTTTCATAAACTACGTCCGCTGTATCAGCCATGGTTTTTCTCCTGGATATCACTAAATCTATGCTCTAGTTCACGAAATTTTCCTCACTGAGTTCGGCCCTGATCAACCATTCAACAATGATTAGGATTTGATGCGGCAAGTATCTGGTGGATGAAGGTTCACCTTGCACCCCCATGGGACCCCGGATATACTCTTCGCCAACCACCACTCGCTGGGATCTCTACGAAGATTGCACTTAACCTAACGACGGTGTTGGCATGAAACCTGTCAGGTTCGAGTATTTCGCTCCTCAAAGCATTGATGAGGCGTTGGATCTTCTGTCCCAACACGGCTCCGACGCTAAGGTGCTCGCTGGCGGACAAAGCCTGATGCCCCTTATGAATATGCGGCTGTCTCGGCCAGCGATAATCGTCGACATCAATAGGCTACAGGGCCTGGATAAGGTGGAGACCGAACCTGGCGGCGCCATCACCTGCGGCGCCTTGGTCCGGCACCGGACACTGGAGCAGGCTACGGACGTCGGTGGACCGGCGCCCGTCTTAGCCTACGCGGCGAGGCACATCGGGCACTCCCAGATCAGGAACCGGGGGACCGTCGGCGGTAGCCTGGTCCATGCCGATCCGGCCGCCGAGCTGCCGGCGCTGGCGATTGCTTTGGAGGCTCAGGTTGTCCTCCGCAGCGCCGCGGGAGAGCGCCTGCTCGAGGCGACCGAATTCTTTATAACCGACCTCACGACAGCCATCGAGCCTGACGAGTTGTTGACCGACATGCGAGTCCCTGGCCTGACTGGGGATTGGGGCTGGGGATTTCACGAGGTCTGCCGGAGAGACGGCGATTTCGCCCTGGCCGGCGCGGTCTCCTTGGTTCGTACCGGCCCCTCCGGCGTCTGCGACGATGCCCGAGTGACTCTTTTCGGGGTCGGGGGAACTCCGACGCGCATCACCGCCGTCGAAACAGCTTTGGTGGGGACCAAGCTGGACGATCGGACTCTGGCAGGCGCGGCGCGGTTGGTCGAAGAATCACTGGATCCGGCTTCCGACATACACGCCTCTATGGAATACAGGAAGGAAGTTGGAGCAGTGGTGGCCCGCCGCAGTCTGGAAGACGCCCGGACCCGTCTGGCAGTCGGTGGCATATGAGTACCACGAGCACCATCTCGGTAATCGTTAACGGGCAGAAATTCGACCGCACCGTTGAGGTGCGCCTGACGCTTGCCGATTTTCTCCGCGAGGAATTGGACCTAACAGGAACCCACCTGGGTTGTGAGCATGGCGTGTGCGGGGCTTGCACTATTCTCTTCGACGGCCAGGCAATCCGTTCGTGCTTGATGCTGGCTGTCCAGGCCAACGGGGCCGAAATCACGACGGTGGAAGGCCTTTCGAGTGACGGCCAGTTAAATAGCCTCCAGTCTGCATTTCGAGAAAATCACGCCCTCCAGTGCGGATTCTGTACCCCGGGGATGCTAATCACCGCCACCGCATTTCTCAAAGATAATCCTCACCCCACCGAAGAACAGGCACGTGAAGCAATATCCGGAAACATCTGCCGTTGCACAGGCTATGTGTCAATCGTCAACGCAGTGATCCAGGCGGGTCGGTCTGGCTAGAAACCAAAGGGGAAAAGTGACCCAGCAATATATCGGAGCCCCTATCACTAGGGTTGAGGATTTCCGGTTCCTCACCGGCCAGGGAAAATACCTGGATGACATCAAACTGACTGGAATGTTGCATGCCGCCATTCTTCGCAGCAACCACGGGCATGCACTCATAAAGTCGATCGACACTACGGCCGCGCTGGCATTGCCGGGCGTGGAGGGCGTGTTCACCTACGACGACATCGCTTCGATCGCCAAGGTTATCCCAGTCCGTGTGTTCGAAATACCCGGACTGGACCAGTATCTGCAGGTCCCGTTGGCGGAACAGAAAGTCCGCTATGTCGGTGAACCGGTCGCAATGGTCGTCGCGATCAACCGGTATGTCGCTGAGGACGCCCTAGAATTGATTTCGGTGGACTACGACCCTCTCCCAGCCGTTACCGACCTCAAAGAGGCTCTGAAGGATGAGGTGCTTTTACACGAGGAAACCGGTACTAATCTGGCAGGAAGTTATGAGCTGAACACCGGCGACATCGAAGAGGCTTTCCGAAATGCTGAATACGTCCGTAAAGAGGAATTTCGGACCCACCGACACACCGGCAATCCCCTTGAAACCCGCGGCCTACTAGCCGACTTCGATAAAGAATCTGGTGAGCTTACGGTCTGGGGTCCAACCAAGGTGCCGCATTTCAACCGGGCGATCTTGGCTAACCACCTTGAGATTTCCGAAGAAAACATCCATTTCATCGAGCCCGACGTTGGCGGCGGGTTCGGCATCAGAGGTGAGTTCTACCCCGAAGATTTCCTGGTTCCCTTCGCATCCATGCAACTAGGGCATCCCGTGAAATGGAGCGAAGATAGGATGGAGCACTTGATATCGGCCAACCACTCCCGTGAAGTTGTCTGCGAAGTGGAATTGGCAGCCCAAAAAGACGGAACGATCCTCGGGATGCGGGCTAACATTTATGGCGATATGGGGGCCTATGTCAGGACGCACGGGTGCGTCGTTCCCGCCCTCACCGCCGGCATGCTAACCGGGCCTTACCGCATTCCCTCGTATCATGCCGACTTTAACTGCGTGATGACAAACAAGACAGGTACCGGCACCTATCGCGCTCCTGGATTTTATGAGGCGTGCTTCATCCGGGAAAGATTGCTGGATATGGCGGCCGTGGATCTTGGGTTAGACCCCGCAGAATTCAGGAGGATCAATCTGATTCAGGCTTCGGAGATGCCTTACACCGTCGGTGTCACACGCATCGATGGCCGGATGACGGTCTACGACAGCGGCGACTACCCCAGCGCATTCAACCGGGCCCTGGAAGAGATCGGATACGAATCCATCAAGGGGAGCAGCGGCCCAGACGAGCATGGCCGGTATCACGGCGTTGGCGTCGCCTCTTATGTGGAACCAACCGGGTTCGGACCCTACGAAGGCGCTCGAATAGCTGCCACGAAAGACGGTTTAGTCGAGGTCTATCTGGGCATCACCACGCTGGGCCAAGGACACGAAACAGTAATGGCCCAGATCTGCGCTGATAGCCTCGGCGTACCCATGGAACAGGTCCGTATCTTCCACGGCAACACCGATTATCTACCAGCCAGCATCGGCACATTCGGCAGCAGGGCCACAGTAATGGCCGGGAGCGCTATTCATCTAGCTAGCCAGAGCCTTCAAGCAAAGATGTTGTCAATCGCCGCCGGTTACATGGACACCGAGACTACCTCTCTAGAATTCAGAAATGGCCGGGTCACACGGAAGGCCGCTGGAGAAAGCGCTGATGAGTTGGATGTTGCCCAGATCGTAGCCCTAGCTGAGTCAGGAGCCGAAGTCGACGGCGATGAGACGCCGGTGGAGGCAACCGAGTATTTCAAGGTTGAGGAATGGACCTACGCATACGGCAGCCACGTTGCCCATGTGGCGGTGGACCCGGAAACAGGGAAGTTGGACGTGTTGCGCTACGTGGTCGTCGAGGACGTAGGGAGGTGCATCAACCCGCTGACCATGCATGGTCAGTCGGTGGGTGGCGCGGTCCAAGGAATCGGAGGGACTGTCCTGGAGGAGCTCGTCTATGACGAGTCTGGTCAGTTGGTCTCAGGGTCGTTCATGGATTATCTGCTACCCACCAGCCAGGACGTTCCCAACATCGATAGCATAATCCTGGAGGAAGCGCCGTCGCCTCTGAACCCACTGGGAGTCAAAGGCGCAGGGGAGGGCGCTATCCTGGCCACCGGGGCCGCATTGGCCAACGCAGTAGCTGACGCCCTCTCAGATTTTGGCGTGCACATCACCCATCTGCCCCTTAGCCCCAACAACATTAGGTCTTGGATACGCCGCTCGCCAGGTGGGTAATCGCCCGGCAACTACTTCGCCGATAGCCGAGAAGAAAGAAATAACCGGATACGGCTAACTTCGTTAGTTCGGCAACAACCTTTGACCCGGCGTGACGAAGAATTCCGAAAAACCGGCCAAATTACTCCGAACTCGTATCTATCAGATACGATGATGATGGTTGCTCGGCACAATCTGCTTAGATATACTCTTTATGTCCAAAGACGCAAATTTGTGACCCGGAAAAACCATCTTTAGGAGGACTCCTTATGCCCGAATTTGATCTGGTGATTCGCGGAGGAATTGTTGTAGACGGCACGGGCCTCCCGAGGATCCGTGCGGACGTCGGTATCAGAGATGGCAGGGTGGCCATGGTCAGCGGCAGGATAAACGCGGCCGGAGCCAAAGAGTTGGACGCCAGCGGCTGCATTGTCGCGCCGGGTGCAATCGACCTCCACACTCATTACGACGCTCAACTCAATTGGGATCCTTACGCCTCGCTTTCAGGGTGGTTCGGAGTTACCTCGCTCACGGTAGGCCAGTGCGGCTTTGGTTTTGCTCCGACCAGACCGGAAGACCGCGACCTCAATATGCGGATGATGAACCGAATCGAGGCTATACCTTTGGAGTCGATGCGCCAAGGCATGCGATGGGATTGGGAAACCTTCCCGGAATATATGGATAGCCTTGACCGTCAAGGCTTGGGAGTCAATGTAGGAGCGCTGGTCCCCTTCTCGCCGCTCAGAGGATATGTGTTGGGTATGATTCCAGCACGGGAACGGACCTCCGTTACCGAAGCCGAATTGAATCAGATGAAACAGATCTTGCACGACTCGATGAAGGCCGGAGCTTTTGGCATATCCGCGGATAAGAACCTGGAGGACCGGCCCGAAGACGGGAGTTGGCTACCAAGCCACGTGGCCTCCAAGGAGGAGTTCTTAGCCTTGGCCCAGGTGATGAGCCAGTTCGGAGTCGGCCAGATCGGCTGGACCATTGGAATCTCCGATGACCGTCCGGAACAACGCGACATGCTGGCGGAGATGGTCAGAATGAGCGGCCGCCCGCTTCACGTCGTCTTGGGCGACGAAGAAGGCTACGAATGGCTGAAGGAGATGCGGGAAGAGGGGCTGCCCATTCTCGCACAATTAGGTTCGGTCCCGACGGTCGCCGAGTTCAAGCTATCCGAGTACAACTTGTTCGATTACATGCCCAACTGGGTGCAACCATTGGTCGGCACCAAAGAGGAGCGAATTGCCAAGTTGTCTGAAGATGGCATCAGGGAAGGCATGAAGCGCGACGTGATCGATCGTCCTCACCCCAGGACCGATTGGACGCAGGTCCAAGTGGTCGAGGTGGCTTTAGAACGCAACCTCAAATACGAGGGGTTGAGCATCGCAGATATCGCCGAAGCCGAAGGCAAACATCCGTTGGACGCCTTCTTGGATATCGCCTTGGACGAGGACCTGGAAACGGAGTTTGCCCATCCGGCTGCGGCACAAAGTGACGAAGTCCGGGCCGATCGCCTCACCAACCCTTTCGTCCACATCTCCGTTTCAGACGGCGGCGCTCACACCCGGTTTTTGGTTAACAGCGTGTGGCCGGTCTATTTCCTGGCCCATTGGATCAGGGATCGGGAACTCATGACGCTCGAACAGGCCCATCAAAAGATGAGTGCCCTTCCAGCCTGGTTTTCCGACATGAAGAACCGAGGGACTTTACGTGTGGGAGATTACGCCGACATCATGGTTTACAACATGGACGAACTGGGGCTGCTCTACGACAAACCGCGGTTCGAGACGGACTTCCCAGGTGGAGAGAAGCGGTTGGTCCAGAAGCCAACGGGAATACGCTACATAGTTGTGAACGGGACTGTAACTTTCGTGGAAAACGAATGTACTAACGCATTACCCGGCAAGCTATTGCGCAGCTACGATATGGTCGGTTAAGGCTCGGCGCCGAACTAAGCTAGATCGGCAACCGATTCAAATCAACAGGCCCCGTCCTTCTGTGGAAGGACGGGGCCTGTTGACCTTGGTCAACTTGGCATCGCACCGGTCGGCGCATGAGTCGTTTTATTCGTCGGGCACCAAAGCAACGATCCGATTTTCTTGCACCGTGACCAAAAAAGCCTTCATCCGGAAATCGGGGCGGCCTGGACAGGACCCTCCCGATTTTTCGTACTGCCAACCGTGACCGTCGCAGACGAACAGATCGCCCCCTTCGTCCATAATCTCCCCCCCTTGGTGCGGACAAACCGTCCATAGCAGCTTATAGCCGTCCAGCGCGCGCACAAGGAAGTAAGAAGCGTCACCGACTTTCACCAAGGCAGGGAGCGTTGTAAAAGAAGACTCATCGCCCAAGTCGACTCTCACCTTCTTCGACCGGGCTGAGCCGCTGACTTGGCGCAGAGAAACTGTCCCTTTGGGGTTTTTAGAGGTCATGGCATACAGTCCTTGTAACTTGGCTGCCTTCCGGTAGATGAGTATAGGGAATATAAGCATCGACATCGAGCCGCCAGAGCTCTAACCTTATTTTGTCCTGGATTGTCGCGAACACGTTTGTCCTCTCCTAGTGATGATTCTGTGCAAGCATGGTGGGCATCGGCCTACGATTGACGGTCGCTGAAAGACAATATCCCATTGCGAAAGAAATTAAGCAATCTCATCCGGAGTCGCAGTCGTTGATTCTTCATTCCCTCGGTTGTGTCTTGCAATCTTCGACGGTTAATCCCTAGCTCCACCACCAATCAGCGCTATTCCTGCCAGTCGTCTCCTTTGCCTGGCCGTTCTATGTGGATGACGTTTGGTTC
>VFHF01000103.1 GCA_009392095.1 SAR202 cluster bacterium | reverse complement strand
CCATGCCGTTCTATGAAAGAGAATCCGTCCGTATCCACTACGAAGAGGTAGGGTCCGGATATCCCCTGCTGATCATCCCTGGCGGCGGGCTCAATGCCTCTTTGCCACTGTTGAATACGTCGGTGCCCTTCAACCCGATGGAGAGATACAAAGAGGATTTCCGTTGTATCGGTGTTGACTTGCGCAACGCTAACCCAGGGCAGTCGAGCGGCCCGCTTGAGATTGACCGGCCCTGGGACTCCCATTCCGATGACCACCTTGGGCTGATGGACCACCTCGGCATCCAAGAGTTTTTGGTCATGGGCTTCTGCATCGGCGGGCCGATGATCCACAACCTACTCAGACTAGCCCCGAATCGCGTAGTTGCAGCTGCGTTGATGCAGCCCAGTGGTTTCAGCCCTGAGCACCCGGACCTGTTCTACCAGAATAATATTAAAGCCTGGGGACCGCCTCTATGCGAGAAGCGTCCTGAAATCACCATGGACCTGGTCCATGACTTCCTCACCAGCATGTACACCGATCGCGCCGACTTCGTCTTCACCGTTTCACGCGATTTCGTGCGTTCGCTCCACACGCCGCTGCTGATAGCTCCCGACGACATACCCGCGCACCCATACGCGGCCGCGATCGAGGTCGCAGACCTCGCTCCAAATTCCGAGGTCACAATTTTTCCTTGGAAGGATTCTCAGCCGCACATCGACGAGGTAGTAGATCACACGCGGCGCTTCCTCAAGGAACATACTACTGTCAAAGACTAGGAATTCGGACCGGTGACCGTGTTGAAGATGCTCAAGAGATTCATATGACACCCGAACGAGGAATTACAGGCACAGAACGCCTCAGCCATGATCGGCTGGGGCGTTAATCATCTGCTTGGTGCAGACAGCGGAGGGTAGGACGGTGCTAGAAAAGTCTTCAGATGTCGTGATAATCGGTGGCGGTGTGACCGGTTGCTCCATCGCCTATCAACTGGCCAAGCAGCAAGTTCGTGTGGTGGTCTTGGAGCGCACACGGTTTGCCGCCGGGGCTTCTGGCGCCACGGCGGGAGTAATCTCGCCGTTGTGGCACGTGGATCCAGAAGTTGAGCCAATGTGGCGTTTGGGCATGCGCAGCCTGGAACTCTTCCCGTCGTTGGCGTCAGAACTTTGCGAAGCCGGAGTCGATCCTGAATTTCGCCAGACCGGAGTGTTCAAATTGGCCTTTACGGACGAAGAGGCCGACGAACTGCGACGGAACCTGGTTCGGCAGAACGAACTGGGGTTCGGCGTTGCCTGGTTGGACCAAGCAGAGGTTCTCCAGCGGGAGCCGGAGGTCAGTACGGCGGTCTTGGGCGGTATTTTTTCTCCCAAAGAGGGATATGTCCGGGGCCAGCGGTTGGTGGATTCTTTGGTCCAAGCCGCCAGCCGGTTGGGCGCACAGTTTCACCAAGGGGTCGAGGTCCTTAACCTTCGGACCGAGGGGAAGCGGATAACGGGGGTGGTCACGTCCTGGGGCAACATCGATGCGCCCCAAGTGGTGCTGGCTGCCGGGCCGTGGAGCGGGCTCCCAGCAAGATGGCTGCGGCAGCAAGGAGCGCCTGAGATTCCGGTGAGGCCGGTCAAGGGAGAGAGAATCCTGTTGCGCAAGCCCGGTTTCCTGCCCCGCTCGCCTGTCCGGAATTCCGAGGCTTACGTAGTGCCCAGGATGGACGGAGATGTGCTGGTGGCGGCCACTCGATTGGAAGGCCGGTTCGACGAAGTGGTCACCGCCGGCGGCGTGAGTCATCTTATCGCCGCCGCGGCCTTGAGTTTTCCCGGCCTATCCGATGCTGAATTCGTATCCGGCCGAGCAGGCGTGAGACCGGCCACGCCCGATCGCATGCCGATCCTGGGCCCGGCGCCAGATGTCGAAGGACTCAGCATCGCGGCGGGGCATGACGCGGTAGGCATCATGCTTAGCCCCGCCACCGCCGAATTGATGGCCCAATATCTGTTGGATGGGAACGCGGCGCCGCTGGAACCTTTCAGTCTTTCCCGGTTTTAGACTGCCGTTTACCCAGACAACACCACGTCCAGTATCGCCACTTTGCCCGGGGCGACTGCGGCCGAGCCGTTTTTGATGGCTTCGGCTAGGCGCTTGGGGTCTTCCACTCGTTCTCTGTGGTCATCGAAGGGTGTTGCCGAAGAGGCCAATCTGCTAAAGCGGCAACCACAAAGGGACTAAAACTCCGGCCCCTTTAGGGGACAACGGGCAATCCGGCCAAAAAACAAAGCCCCTCAGAGTTTTGGTCTGAGGGCCTTTTCCGTGCCGCGAATGAATGGTGCCGAAGGTCAGAGCCGAACTGACACGGGGTCACATTGGAGAAAACGGAGCGAGGTAATCACATGTCAACAGGCTTTGAACGTCAAGCGAGACGAAATCTAACCCCAGAAGAAATCGGTGGTCTGAGATCTGTAGGCGTTCAGAGATAGAGGGGCACAATTACGGGTGAGTAAACCGGAGAGAGGAGAAGCGGTGTGATCTCCTGAAGTGAAGGTAACATACTCACGGAGAGGAGCAAATGCATCTCAGTTCGATGTCTACAAGGCCAGGGCCGCTGAGAATCGGAGCAAACAAAGTCATTCCTTCGTCAGC
>VFHF01000102.1 GCA_009392095.1 SAR202 cluster bacterium | reverse complement strand
AACGGCACGGCGCCACGGCCATTGGCGAGTATAAAGAAGACGGCATACTTCCGGAAGCCCTGCTTAACTTTATGGTGCTGTTGGGATGGTCGCTGGACGACAAGACTGATGTTGTGGCGCCCCAAACGGTCATCGACAATTTCACATTGGACCGTATCACCAAGTCGTCAGCCATCTTCGACCAAGATAAGCTGCAATGGATGAACGGCATGTACATCCGGGAGCTAACTACCGAGCAGCTAGCTAACCAGATGATGCCTTTTTTGCAACAGGGTCTACCTAAAGATTCGCTGCCGGTCGACGAGGAGTATCTGCGTCAGATAGCTCCGCTGCTCCAACAGCGCATGAAGAATCTTAAGGAGTCGGCAGACAGCACCTCTTACTTTTTTCAGGCGGATGAGCAGTTCGATACCGGCACTTTGGTGCAGAAGGGCATGGACCGGGACTCAACTTTGTCGGCCCTGAAAGCTGCGCTCGATGACCTAAGCGAAGCCGACAATTTCCAGCACGAGAAACTGGAAGAGATGTTGACGGCCACAGGGGAGCGTCTGGAGTTGTCTCGCCGTCAGTTCTTTGGGGTTTTGCGCGTCGCCGCCACCGGACGGGCCGTGTCCCCGCCTTTGTTTGAGATGATGGAAGTGCTGGGGAAAGACCGCACGGTGAGCCGGGTCCGAAACGCGATCGAACGGTTCAGTATTCCAAGTTGAACGGCCGCCAAATGCTTTCGAAAACAGTCCAGCGCCGCAGTTTAGCGGGCAAACACATAGGATGAAGTTAGAATGACACAGGCTGAAACTTCGGTTGACTTCGTTCGCGGTATAGTCGCCGATGACAGTAGATCGGGCAAATTCGACGGACGGGTGGTCACCCGCTTCCCTCCGGAGCCAAACGGATACCTGCACATCGGGCACGCCAAATCCGTCTGCCTGAATTTTGGGCTGGCTGCCGACTTCGGCGGCGTTTGCCATCTGCGTTTTGACGACACTAACCCGTCCAAGGAAGAGGTGGAATACGTCCGGTCGATCCAGGAGGACGTCCGCTGGTTGGGTTTTGACTGGGGTCCGAACCTTTTTTACGCCTCGGACTACTTTGGCCAGCTATACGAATACGCCATCCGACTGATCGAGAAGGGCAAGGCGTACGTCTGCGATCTCACTCCCGAGGAGGTTCGGGAATACCGCGGCAACCTGACTGAGCCCGGCAAGGAAAGCCCGTACCGTAACCGGTCGGTTGAAGAGAACCTGGACCTGTTACGGCGCATGCGGGCCGGTGATTTTGAGTCGGGCGAACGTACGCTTCGGGCCAAGATAGACATGGCCTCGCCAAACCTGAATCTTCGCGACCCAGTTCTCTACCGGATTCTTAAAGAGACCCACCACCGCACCGGCGACGTATGGCCCATTTATCCGATGTACGACTTTGCCCATGGCCAGTCCGATTCCATCGAGAATGTGACCCATTCGGTCTGCACTTTGGAGTTCGAGGACCATCGACCCCTATATGACTGGCTCCAGGATGAACTGGATATTTACCACTCCCAGCAGATCGAGTTCGCCCGCCTGAACATCACCCACACCGTGCTCAGCAAACGGCGGTTGATCCAACTGGTTGATGAGGAATATGTGAATGGTTGGGACGACCCACGCCTGCCGACGATATCGGGCCTGCGCCGCCGCGGCTATACTCCGGAGGCGCTCCGAGATTTCTGCGACCGCATCGGTGTGGCGAAGCGGGACAACACCGTCGACATAGCACTGTTGGAATACACCCTGCGGGACCACCTGAACAAGCGGTCGCTCCGGGTTATGGGCGTCTTGGACCCACTCAAGGTCGTCATCACAAATTACCCCGAGGGCAAGTCGGAAGACGTGGTTTCGGTCAACAACCCGGAAGACATGAGTATGGGCGAGAGGAAGATAAAGTTCTCTCGGACCGTATACATCGAGAAAGATGACTTCCGAGAGGTGCCACTGCCCAAGTTCTACCGCTTGTCACCCGGCCGGGAGGTCCGCCTCAAAGATGCCTTCTACATCACCTGTAACGAAGTGATCAAGGATGAGGCCACCGGAGAGATAATCGAACTGCGCTGCACCTACGACCCTGAGACCTACGGTGGGACGTCTGCCGACGGCCGGAAAGTTAGGGGCACTTCCCATTGGGTGTCGGCCGCCCATGCCGTGGATGCCGAGGTGCGGATCTACGACCACCTGTTCTCGACGGAAGACCCGGACGATGTTCCCGACGGTGGCGTCTTCACAGACAACTTGAACCCGGAGTCGCTGGTGGTCATGAAAGGGTGCAAGCTAGAGCAGGGTTTGCGCAAAGCCAAGCCGGGGGAGCGGTTCCAGTTCCTGCGGATGGGCTATTTCGTCGTCGACTCCGACTCCACACCAGAAGCCCCAGTTTTCAACCGGACAGTGGCTCTCAGGGACACCTGGGCGCGCATGGACCAGGCCCGCAAGCAGAGTCGATAACCAGTTAGTTGATCTGGAAGATCTGTAGCCGGTGGCGGAGGCTGTCGACCACGATTAGCCGGCCCTCTCCGTCCAGTTTCACTGCCGAGGGACCCCAGAAATAGCCTTCGACGCCGGCGGATATCTCCCGGTCGCGGCGGGCCGGTGGGTCCAGCTCCGGAAACAAGTCTGCTTCAGTTCGTAACTGTCCTTCCTCAGGGTTCACCCCGAAATAATCCGCTGCCCAGGTTGAGTCGACCGACTCGCCTCTTAGCGACGCCAGCAGTCTGCCGTCGGAACCCAGAACCTTCACCCGTTCGTTGCCCCAATCGGCAACGTAGATGTTGCCTTCGCCGTCCACAGCCAATCCGGCCGGCCGGTGGATGGCGTCGCCTTCGGGCAGCCCGCCAAACTCCTCGATCAAAACGCCATCGGTGTCATACCGCTGGATGCGGTCGTTGCCCCAGTCGGAGATATAAACGTCCCCGGTTTCAGTCAGAGCCAAGCCCCAAGGACCTTGGAATTCGCCTGATTCGGAACCACGCTTTCCCCAGGCGGAGATGAACTTCCCTTCTTTGGTGAACTTCTGCACCCGGTGGTTGCCGCTATCGGTCAGCCACAAGTTTTCCTCGCTATCGAAGGCTATGCTGGAAGGGTATTCAAGCTGTCCATCTTCCGTGCCTTTAACACCCCATTGGTTTAGGAAGGTTCCGTCCTTGTCAAAGGAGGAGACCCGCTGCAGCCCTTCGTCCGCGATGTAGACCCGGTCCTGGCTGTCAATAGCGATGGAGCTGGGCCACCAGAACTCTCCGTCCCCGTGTCCGCCGGTGCCCCACTCGCCCAGCCACTGTTCGTCGACGGTGCACATGGTTACCCGCTTAGAAGGCAGCCGGACAGAGGTTTCAGGTCCGGCCCGATTCAAAACATAGAGAACGCCCTGGGAATTGATCGCCATGTCCACTGGATTGGTGAACCCCCGCCCGGTGGCGGCTAGAAAGCCGATGGTGTGGCTGTATGTGAAAGTTTTGGTGGTGGCCATTTAATGTTCTCGATCGCGAATTAACTGTGATTCGCCACGGCTTCTCTGTCGTTCCGAGGCGCTAGCCGAGGAATCTCTTTCTGCGGTGAAGTCTCGTTCCATTAAAGCAATGAGACCCCTCGTTCCAGTCGGGGTGACTACAAGAACGGTTGCCTGAGGGGGATATCAATCGTAACCGGTAGGTATCTGCTGACTAAGGGTCATGCCATCTGGTATTCGCGGGTGGCTAGGATTACCTGTAGCAGCTCTACCACCTGCTGTTCCGAGCAGGACGCGGCGTCTTCTGGTGTGAAACTCACCTCACCCCAGTTGGCGGCGAACTCGACAAGCCGGTCGTGTGTGCTGTTAGATACACTGAGACTGCCGAGCAGCAGCAAGCACTCGTCCACCAACTCGGCTGGTTGGTAGCTGTTCTGACCGCCTTTCAGCCGCTGGATCATGGCCTGGACCCCTGGCTGAACGGTGTCGCCAATCACCAGAGCTGAGGAGTTGACCCGCTCAACCAAAGTGCCGGTGTCCACCCATTCGGTGCCGGTATGCCAACCTTCAACTGTGGGAGGGTTCAGGATCTCTTGGCCCATGAAATTGGCGTCACTGGCCAGGTTCGTGATGTCCCACCGGGGGGATTGGTAGCTGCCGGCCAACCGCGCAGTGCCCACTACCAGCTCGGCCGGGCTCTTGACTCTGGAATACCAGACGTCTTCCGACTTGAAGTAGTCCGACAGAAATAAGGCCCGCAGCATGGAGCGTATGTCGCCGCTGGACTTGCGGTACTCCTCGGCCAGGAAGGCGATCGCTTCCTCATTGGGGGTGTCGGATACGAAGTAGTTGTAAAGCTTGCCGGCGATGAACCAACTGGTGGCCGGGCGCATCGCGATAATGTCGATGATGTCTTCGCCGTTGAAGTTTCCGGTGCGGCCCAGGAATTTTTTCTCGGTGTCGTCGTGGTCCTCGGGCCGGTACTCGAACTGCCAGTCGATGCGGCCCGACGGCCAGATGGAGTCGCGGGACGCCCGGACGCTCATATATTCATCGTTGGCGATGGTCCAGCCGGTGAAGGCCCTGGCGCAGTTCTTAACGTCGTCTTCTGTGTAATTGCCGATGCCCATCGAGAAGAGTTCCAGCAACTCACGTCCGTAATTCTCATTTGGGGCGTCTTTATGGTTGTCCTTGTTGTCCAGCCAAAAGATCATGGCCGGGTCGCGAGACAGTTCCATCAATATGTTGTGGAATGACCCCAGGCCGTGCCGACGGAATGTGTCGGTCTGGTTGACGACACCTTTGGCGTGGTTCAGTTTGCCGTAGGCGGTGGCGAATAGACCGTGCCAGAAGAGGGCGATCTTCTCCTCCAAGGGACGCTTGGAGTTGATCATTTTGTACATCCAATAGGCCTGGGCGCTCTCGAAGTACATCACGCTGTTCAGGTCCGGCTGATAGCGGCGGAACAGGTCATCGTCCCATTCCGGGACGTCTTCGGGGTGCAAAAGCACCTCGACGGTAGCCTCGTAGCCCTTGGCTTGGGATTCTTCCAACTCCTGCAAGGTGGCGCCGAAGCCGGCCCTACGCATCAGATGGGCCATGAGTCCGAGTCCTTTGCCCGCCATTTGGAGGCCTCCCAAAACGGCCGCGAACCGTATCAAAATAAAACGGGCGACCAAGTGTTTCGTGTTGAGCGCTATCGAATTTGAAGTAGTATAGCATTTTCAAAATAGGTCAAATCTGCAGCCACCTTTTTAAGGGCTAGTCAACATTAATATGGCTATTTAGGCGTAAACTTGACCGTTCTATAAAAAAAGTTTAATATTCCTCAAAATACTCATAAGGAATTCATAAAAATCCCCTTGACAGGGCGTGGTTCTTTTACATTAATGTGCTAGTGGGTCAGCGGGTGAGAGTGTGGAGGGGGATGTGATGTTGCCCAACGTGTGTTCAAAGCCGATGGCCGAGGTTCTCGGACCACCGGTTTTTTTGTTTAAAGGAAGGTTGAGGAGGAGAGAAACTAAAAATCAATCGGCTGGCTTTTTGCCGAATCCGGAGAGGGCATATCTAGAACGTCCCCGCCATAAGCAGTCTTGGGACAAGAGCAATATTCTCTCTTTTATATCTTAAGAGTCTCTGGCGAGACCACCGGTCATATCCCGGAAACTCCCCGGCAGGTCCACATAACGACGGCGTCAGGTGGTGACGATACTGGGTGGGGTGGAACGTTCAATAATAATTGGATGAAGGGTTTGGGTGTAAACGATGATGTCGACAGCCGTGAAGATTATCAGTGATGGGGTTATCAAGATGGACGGAGGATCCATGTTTGGCCAGGTGCCCAAGGTCGCCTGGGAGAGCAGCGTGGTCACCGACCGCAAGAACCGGATGACCCTAGGACTGAATTGCCTTCTGCTGCAAGTCAGCGGACATAACGTCCTGGTGGACACCGGGATAGGTTCCAAAGAAGTAGATCAAGACAAAGAAAACCTTGGGTTGGTGCCCAGCCGCCTTTTGAAAGGCTTGAAGGGTGTGGGACTCACCCCCAAGGATATCAGCGCAGTGGTGTTATCCCACCTGCATTTTGACCATTCGGGCGGTTGCACCCGGCTGGACCGGGCCGGCAACTTGGTGCCGACTTTCCCCAAGGCCAAATACTACGTGCAGAGCAAGTGTTGGGAAGAAGCCTGCAATCCCAACGAGCGCTGCCACGGCTCGCACCGGGCCGAGAATTTCTTGCCCATTGAAGAGCGGGGCCAACTGGAATTGCTGGACGGCGATTCCGAGATCATGCCCGGTCTCAATGTGATTGTCACCGATGGCCATGCTCAGGGTCACCAGATGGTCATGTTCAACCATGGTGGCGAGCGGGTAGTGTACCTGGGAGACATCGTCCCAACACCGCACCATCTGAACTTGGTGGCGATCTCCGCTTTCGACAGCTCCCCTGAGAGGACTCTGGAACAGAAGCGGGACTTGTTGAGTCAGGCTGAGGCGCAGGGATGGTTATTGGTCTTCTCCCACGGCCACGAAGTCAAAGCAGGATACCTGGAACGCCGCGGCGAGATGGGTTATCTCAGGCCCGTAGACCTCTAAGCAATCTGTACAAACTTTAGTTCCAAAGAGCGAGCGCCCCGACTAGTCGGGGCGCTCGCTCTTTTCCGCGTTTGGCGTCATCTAGACGACTTCGGCTGTAACCCATTCCTCATCCAGGCCTTTCAACCGTGCGTCTGTAATTACATTTCCCAGTTCCCGAATACTTTGTGTTCGAACGCGCAGATAGTTGTCGGTCAAACCGCTCCAAACCCCCGCTGAGTCGCTACCTTTGCCCGGCTCCCAAAGCACTGGCCGGGTCTGGCCTAGCGCCCCACGGCGGAACTCCCCCTTGGCGGTCGCCGCCAACTCTAGCATCTCCCCGGTCCACTCCCGTTTTTTGGTGACGTCCACCTGCCCGTCCAGATAGGCCGCCGACGTTCCCGGCCTGATGGAATATGGGAAGACGTGCATATCGCTGAAACCGATGGACGCGACGAAACTGTAGCTCTCGGCGAACTCCCTGACCCCTTCGCCGGGAAAGCCCACGATGATATCGGTGGTGATGCCAGCGCCAGGAATCTTCTCCCGTACCAACTCCACCGTCTCGGCGAAACGGGCGGTGTCGTAGCGGCGGCGCATGGCCTTGAGGATAGTATCGCTGCCGCTCTGTAAGGGAATATGGAAGTGGGGGCAGGGGCGAGGGTCGTCCCACAGCTCCAACAATTCCGGCGTGATCTCCTGGGCTTGCAGGGATGAAACTCGTAGACGGTCTATCGATGTTTCAGCCAAGACCCGCCTGAGTAAACCTGGCAGATTAATGCCTGGGATGTCGAACCCATAGGTTCCCAGTTGGGTGCCGGTCAAAACGGCTTCCCGGCAGCCATTTTCTTCCCGACTATTTATCTCGGCAATGATCTCTTCAGGCGGAATGCTCCGCTCCCGGCCTCGGACCTTGGGCACGATGCAGTAGGCGCAAACCTGGTCGCATCCCTCCTGAATCTTGATCATAGCGCGGCTCCGCCCCAGCGCGGCCACAGGCCGGTTTTGAATGGATAAACCGACCTCGATGTTCAGTTCGGCTGCGACTGTAGAGACCAAGTTTTCCTTATCGCGGTTATTCAGTACCAGTGAGACGGCTTCCATGGCGGACAGGTCGTCCTTGGCTCGTTGGGCGTAGCAGCCAGTGGCCACCACCAGGGCGTCGGGATTCGAGCGGCGGGCGCGACGCAGGTACTGACGCGCCTTGGAGTCGGAATTGGCCGTTACGGTGCAGGAATTAAGCACCACTACATCCGCCTGGGCCGGGGACCTGACCATGGTGAAACCGGCCTGCTGAAACTGCCGGGCCAGCACCTGGCTATCGGCCTGGTTCAGTTTGCAGCCATGGGTGCGAATGACGACTTTGGGACTGGTTTTTGTCAGGTTCATTTTAGGAGGCCGCCGTCCATCTCTTCCAGTTCGTCCGGTTGGTCTGGTTCATCCATGTCACCCCTCAGTAATGCGCTGAGTAGGTCGCCGCCTGGAGCCAAGTTCCAGAGCCGCTCGACGGCTCCGGTAACATCCTCCAGCGTCTGTACCAGATGATCGGCCCGGATGCGGGATTCCCGGACCTTCTCGGCGGTCTCACCGAACGACGATAGTTTGGTGAAGGACTCTCGGATACGCCGGTCCCGGTATTCCTGACCCAATTCGAGGGCGTAGGATTCCACAGCCTTTAGGCCGTCGAGTTCCTTGCCCTGGCCCAGAGCCACGCCCTTCACGGCCAGCGTCAGGCTGCCCCACAGCAATTCTTCACAGCGGTCCCAGCGGCTAGCGCGTACCTCGTCCATGGCGTCCTGCAGCAGCCGCAGGCTCTGGCCCCGATAGCGCAACAGGCGGTCTTCATCTTTCTTGGTCAACTCTGGCATAAGTTCGTATACGATTTTACCACCGGTTGCGGTCATAGTGCCTGAGACTGGCATCCACAGTTGCCAAATAGAGACTCCGATGGCAACATAGGGCCTGCCCCTAGGAGTTCAAACGTGACCACAGAATCATTTCGATTTGTCGGCTATCCCGTCCGGGTCCATGCCGGTCCGGACGCCATCGGCAAGCTGTCCGAGGAGGTTGACCGGCTCAAGGCCCAGCGTGTTTTGGTGGTCTGTGGCCAGTCAGTCGCCGAAAAGACCGATTTGATCGACCGGGTCAAAGGCGTTTTGGGAGACCGGGTTGCCGGGGTTTTTAGCGGCGGCAAGACCGGCTCACCTGTGACTTCCGTGATGGAGGGCGTCGCAGCGGCGCGAGAGGCTGACGCGGACGGGATCGTGGCCGTGGGCGGGGGAAGCGCGGTGGTCACCGCCCGGGGAATCGCGATTCTCTTGGCCGAGAAGGGCACCGCCCAGGAACTGTGCACGCAGTATCCCGAGGGAAAATCTCCGGTTAGCCCCCGTTTGATGGCGCCCAAGGTCCCCATATTCAACGTCGTAACTACCGCCACCACCGCAGTCACCCGCGCTGGAACGGCCCTGATCGACCCGGAATCCGGCCACCGGCTGGAGCTGTTCGACCCCAAGACTCGCCCGGCCGCCGTGATCTGGGACGAGCAAGCCCTGCTGACTGCGCCGCCCTGGCTATGCTTGAGCGCCACTGTAGGGTGTTTCACGGGGACTGCTGCAGCTCTCCAACAGACAGCTCTTAATCCCTTGGCTGAAAGCGATCTGCTGGAGGCCTTGCGGCTGCTGTTGGAAAACCTCCCGCTGGTCAATTCCCAACCCGATGACCCAGCGGTGCGCATCAAGTTGTGTTCGGCTGCTTTTCTCTACAACCGCGCCACCGACGCCGGTGCTGGTGGCAGCGCATTGGGCGTAGTCACTGCCCTGGCGCACTCGCTGGACACCCGTTACCCGGAATGCGGTCATGGCGACGCTTATACGATACTGACGGCGCCAGGGATGCGGTTCAACGCCGAAGCCAACATCGCCGGCCAGGCCCGATTCGCCCAGGCGATGGGCGTCAGGAAAGACGGCATGAACGATGGGCAAGCAGCAGCGGCCGGAGCCGACGGCATCGAGGCATTGTTCAAAAGCCTAGGGCTGTCGACCAGGCTGAGCGATTTGGGCGTCCCCGAAGACGGCATCGACCAGATTGCCGAGGATGCCATGACCGATTTTGGGCTCCACCGCAACGTCCGCAAGATTCAGAGTTTGGACGACTTGAAAGGTATTTTGGCGACTGTTAAATAAGACTAGGGAGACAAGAATGGAGTACGACTACATCATCGTTGGGGCCGGTTCGGCAGGAAGTGTTCTCGCCAGCCGGCTCTCGGAAGACCCGGATAAGACAGTCCTGCTGTTGGAAGCGGGGCCGGACTATCCAGACTTTGAGCATCTGCCCGAAGACCTCAAGAAAGGTTATAACGTCTGGCGGTCGGCTTACGGGCCTCATAGTTGGGACTACCGCGCCACCGCCACCCCGCTGCAGCCGGAACCGATCATCATCCCAAGGGGCAAGGCCACCGGCGGCTCGAGCGCCATCAACGGCCAGGTGGTGTTCCGAGGACTGCCCGAGGACTATGACCAGTGGGCCGAATGGGGCAACGATGAGTGGGCCTACACCAAGATTCTCCCCTACTTCCGCAAGATGGAGAACGATTGGGACTTCCCCGGCGACGACTTTCATGGCAATGAGGGCCCTCTGCCGGTTCGACGTTTCAAGCGGGAGGAATGGATCCCCGTCGCAGAAGCGTTCTACCAAGCCTGTGTGGCTGTGGGATTCCCCGAAGACCCCGACCAGAACAATCCCGACTCCACCGGCGTGGCCGCCCGACCTCTGAATAACATAGACGGCGTTCGCATGAGCACCTCCCTGACTTACTTGAACCTGGCCCGGCACCGGCTCAACATCACCGTGCGTGGCGGTGTAGCCATCCGACGAATCCTGTTCCAGGGCAAACGGGCTATAGGCGTGGAAGCCGAGAGTGGCGGCGAGATTTTCACCGTTCAAGGGAGCGAGATCATCCTCTCCAGCGGTGCCATCGGCTCACCCCAGGCCTTAATGCTGTCTGGGGTTGGCCCAGCCAAGGACCTGGAAAGACTTGGTATCGACGTGGTCCACGATCTGCCCGGCGTGGGCAAGAACCTGCGCGACCACCCGGCGGCCTACGTGTTGTTCAAGGGTGAGGGCGAGCCACCCGACATCGA
>VFHF01000101.1 GCA_009392095.1 SAR202 cluster bacterium | reverse complement strand
TGGGCCTGGTGTTTCTTCTCTCATTCATCTCCGCCGTCGTCGCAGCAGTTGTGAGTCTGGGACTGAGGGGCCGTACCGTAGAAACTCCGGATTAGAGGCGCGGAGTTAGTTCTACTCCGGAAACAAAAAAGCCCGGCTTTTTAAAGCCGGGCTTTTTGCTCAAACTACATCTGCTTAGTCGTAGGACTGGAGTTTGATCTCTTTCAGTGCCGGAATCACTTCTTTACCCAACAGCTCGATGGACCGCATGGAGTCTTCATGTTTCATCGGACCTTCATTGCCGTAGATCAGCAGATATCCGGGGTTGAGGTTTTCAACAACGTATTTCAGCTTCTCGATCACGGTGTCCGGAGTTCCGACTATGATCACTCGGGCCTCTTGTTGGTTCTCATAAGACAGGGCGTCGCCCATGTTGCCCGCGAAGACGCCGGTCGGGCGACTGCGTTTCACTTCGAGGGCCTTCCGGGACTGGTAGCCGGGCGGGTCGACATGCTCTCGTGGTCCGCGCTGCCGGTGTCCTTCAGTCCAGACGAAGTGACGACCAATCTCCTGTGCCTTTTCCTCGGTGTCCGCCACCAGCACCTTGAGTAGGTAGCCGAAGTGCTCTGGGCCGGCCTTGTAGCCGGCCTCCAAGGCGGTGTCGATGTAGATCTGTTTCAGCCACTCGGTGGTCTCCATAACCGCACCCAGGTTCATGTACGGGTGTCCGTGCTGCGCTGCCCAGACAACGCTCTCCGGGCTGCCGGTGCCCGGGAACCATATGTCGGGCCGTGGCTTCTGCATGGGTAGCACCCACGGGTTTACCACCCGATATTGATAGTGCTTTCCTTCGTAGCGGAAAGGGCCTGGCTCGGTCCAGCACTTGACGATCAGGTCGTGGGCTTCCTCGAAACGTTCCCGGTTCTGGGAGGGTTCGATTCCGGCCTGAAGAGTTTCGACTGCGCCACCGCGGACGAACCCGGATATGATCCGCCCACCGGAATAACAGTCGAGCATAGCCACTTCTTCGGCCATCCTGATGGGGTCGTTTACGGCGATCACGTTACCGAGAATGGCGATCTTGACGTTCTTGGTGAGCTTAGTGAGAACGGCAGCGTCCAGGTTGACCGCCGGTTTCCCACACCAGTACGCCGAGTGGTGCTCGTTGGTCATGATGCCGTCGAACCCAATCTCGTCGGCTAGGGCGTATTGTTCGTGGTACTCGTTGTAGAGCTTGTGGGCCTTGGCCGGGTCGAAGTGCCGGTTGGGGAATGCCAATCGTCCCGACTCGAATTGTTCTAGTTGGCCGTCGGAAACATATCCTTGGGCCTGCTCCGAAAACCAATAGACTTCCATATGGTCTTTGGGCCTGCTTAGCTGCTCAACCATCATCGCCTCCTGAATTTATGCTTGGGACACTATAACCGATTGCCCTTTGGAACGGAGCCTTCAACAAGTGTTGACTAGCGCAAGGATTACCGTTCGTAGGAGGCGATGTCGCAAGATGCGCCTTTTGGTCGGGAGACACCTCTTTGGTCCAATGGAGGGTAGAAACCGTCTCCGGAGGAGTCGATGGCTGGGCTGTCGGGAAGAAGGACCATGGTTGCAGTCAGGACGGCGGTGACTTTGTGCCCATGGAGTCGCCTTCACCGGGCTTGAAATCACAACCGTTGCCGATACCTGCCAAGTTATGGCCCAAGGAAGCAAGGACGCCGAATATCTTCCGGAACAACGTGAAGACCCGCAGATTCTATAAATATAGGAACATTCCAATCAAAAGCGAGGGCAGCGGACCAGGAAACGAGAATGGCACACGTCTGGCGAAAATGATAATTTATCCTCACCACGCCAAAGCGCCGCCCATCAGGAGCAAAAATGACCACTAACGCTGAGCACCACAAATGGTTGGATCTCACAATCGAAGAAGCGCTGGAACCAGAGCTGCCCATTTGCGACCCGCACCACCATTTCTGGGACCGGCCCAACGACCGATATTTTCTGGATGACCTGCTCAGCGACCTAAGCGGTGGTCACAACGTGGTCAGCACCGTCTTCATCGAGTGCCAGGCCATGTACCGGAAAGACGGTCCGGAAGAGATGAAGACCCTTGGCCAGACCGAGTTCGTGCAGGGCATCGTGGCGCAGAACGCCAGCGGTCGATACGGCAACATAGATGTAGCTGCCGGCATCGTGGCATTCGCCAACCTGGCCATCGGCTCCGGTGTCGAGCGGGTCCTGGAAGCCCACCAGGCCGTAACCCCTAACCTTCGTGGAGTTCGCCACATTACTGCCTTTGATGGCAGCCCAGACGTCCCACGGCCCCGACCTTTTCCTGAAGGACTGCTTGGCGACGCGAAGTTCCGAGAAGGATTTGCGGTTTTGGAAAAGTTGGGACTCAGTTTCGATGCCTACATCTACCACCCGCAATTGCATGAACTAGCTGACCTGGCCAACGCGTTCCCGGGAGTTACGATCATACTGAACCATGTTGGCGGCCCTCTGGGCGTGGGGCCCTATGCTAGTAAACGGGACCAGATTTTTGAGGAATGGAAGGACAGCATGACCGCCGTGGCCGCTTCCCCCAACGTGGTGGTCAAAGTGGGTGGGCTGGTCATGCCGGTCTGTGGTTTCGACTGGCACGAGCGCGCTATGCCGACGACCTCCGGAAGTCTGGCCCAGGCCACTGCGCCATACTATCTACATTGCATCGAGCAGTTTGGCCCAAACAGGTGCATGTTTGAAAGCAACTTCCCGGTGGACAAGATAGCTTGTTCCTACACCGTGTTGTGGAACGCTTTCAAACGCCTCGCCCATGACTTCTCGCCGAGTGAACAGGCAGCCTTGTTCCACGACACCGCCACTAGGTTTTACCGGCTGTCCTGACCGGAAAGGGCTTTCCTAAATGTTTGACGCGGCCCAACCGGTCGATTCACGTTCTGGCCGAGACGTATCGATATTCGTCGAATATCGATACGTCAGGCGTATTTGCTATCCTTGACACTCAGATTATCTCTCCGTAGCATGTATTAAATTAAAAAATGAATTAGTATCTCGGAATCCCTTGATTTCAGACCATAAGATTCGGAAAGGGAGGGTTCATGTCTGATAAAGAAGACATTGCGCTTATAGCACACCTGATGCGGCGGGCTGGTTTTGGCGCGTCTAGGGAGGAGTTGGAAGATAGAGCGGCCAAAGGCTACGAGGCGACGGTTGAGGAGTTGCTGTACCCGGAAGACCAGCCGCCGATCGACGACGACATCCTTTACCGTTTCCTGCCTGGCTACGAGGGCGCCCTTGGGCCACCCATAAATCAGGCAGAATGGGTGTACCGCATGGTCAATACTCAACGCCCTCTCGAAGAGAAGTTGGCCCTCTTCTGGCACCAACTTTTCGCCACCGGAAACTCTAAGGTGGACAACCCTCCTGAGATCACTCAGCAGATCGCCATGTTCCGTCGGCAGGCCCTGGGCAGCTTCCGCGACCTGTTGGTGGAATTGGCAAAGAACCCCGCCATGATTTGGTGGCTGGACAACAACGGCAACCATAACGGCGCCATCAATGAGAATTGGGGCCGTGAATTGCTTGAGCTCTTCTCCATGGGAGTCGGCAACTACTCCGAGGATGACATAAAAGACGCATCCCGGGCCTTTACTGGCTGGACCATCGAACCCAAGATTCCCCGAAATCCTCTTGGCCGTTTCTATTGGAATTTCGAATACCGGCCCGAAGACCACGACGACGGCGAAAAGAATTTCCTGGGCCACACCGGCCGTTTTAATGGGGAAGATATCGTCGACATCGTAGTCAAACAGCCGGCCACCGCCCAATTCCTAGCTCGGCATCTCTATAGCTTCTTCGTCGCCGATGAAGCCCAGGTTCCCAGTTGGAATATCAACCCGCCTAACGACCCGGATGCCATCGACCAATTGGTGGCGGCCTACGACGAATCGGATGGCAGCCTGCGCTCTATGTTGCGGCTGCTGTTCAATTCAGATTTCTTCAAGAACGCCCGTTTTACCAGGGTCAAAAGCCCGGCAGAGTTGGTGGTTAGCACCGTTCGGATGGTGGGTAACTACCAGGGGCCGCGGCCCGGCCTCACCATGCTGGCCATGGAGTGCAACTGGCAAGGCCAGGAGTTGCTCAACCCGCCCAGCGTGGAAAGCTGGCACACGGGTGGTGAATGGATCGACGGCGGCGCGTTAGTGCGCCGGGTCAATTTTGCGGCCGGACTGATGGGCGACACTTCCTTGCCTGGGATCCGCGCCATAATCGCCGGACTTAGAGAGAGAGGCGTCACTGCTCCCGAAGAGTTCGTCGATGCCTGCCTGGACCTGGTGGGCCCGCTGGAATTCAGCGAGACAACCCGATCCGAACTCCTTGACCAGGCTACCGAAGACGGCGGCTTGAATTGGGACACGGTCGAAGATTCAGAGAAATCCGAGCAGAAGATCGGGGTGATGTTAGCCCTGATCGGCGCTTCCAGGGATTTCCAGTTCGCCTAGAGCGACTATCCAGTTCCTTATCAATCAGGACGAGGTGCGGAAATGACAGCGACCAAGAAAGACCCGGTGGTGGTGATACTTCAACTCACCGGCGCCAACGATTACATGAATACGGTAATCCCGTACACCAACGGGGAGTATTACGACAACCGGCCCAAAGTGAGGATTCCCCAGGACACGGTCCTGCCGATTGACGATGAACTGGCCTTCAACCCCAACATGGGGCCATTGAAGGATATGTACGACAATGGGAAGGTCGCAATAATCCACGGTATCGGCTTTGAGAACTCGCCGAGGTCCCATTTCCGGGCCATGGATATCTGGCACACCTGCGAACCGGAAGTTGTCGGCACAGAGGGCTGGGTGGCGAAGGTCGTACGCGACCTCGACCCTCAGGGCGAGAACGTGCTGAAGTGCGTGAACTTTGGCCAAGGACTACCCAGGGCGTTGGCGTTGCGCGGAGTGCCGATCACGTCGGTGTCCAACCTCGAGTCCTACGGAGTCATGTCCAGCGTTCCCGGCATCAGCGGGGAAGAAGAACGGGCGCGGTTGTTAGACCGCTTTGCGCGCATGTACGCCCCGGCCATCGGTACCGGCGCGACCATGGACTACCTCGGCCAGACCGGGCGCGACGCACTGATGGGAGCCGACATCATCAAGGCCGCTCCAGAGAATTACACGTCCACTATCGAGTACGCCGACAACGGCATCGCCAAGTATCTGAGGGATGTGGCACGGGTGCATACCGCTAACCTTGGCACCCAGATCTTCTACACCGCCCACGGGCCGTTCGATACCCATTTCAACCAGCCTCCCATGCACGCCAGGTTGTGGACCGAAGTCTCTGGGGCCATCAGTGACTTCTTTGACGACCTACGGGAGCATGACGCTGCCGACAACCTGATCATGATGATTTTCACCGAGTTCGGCCGGCGTGTTCGCGACAACGGCACCGGCACCGACCACGGCGCGGGAGGCGGGGCCTTCATCATCGGCGACCAAGTGAAGGGTGGGATGTACGGGAACTATCCGTCGCTGAAACCCGAAGACCTGAACCAGGGCGACTTGGACCCAAGCTACGATTTCCGGGGCTTCTATTCCAGCGTTGTCGACCAATGGCTGGGCCTGGACCCGGTGCCAATCGTAGGCGGCAAGTTCGAACAGATTCAGTTCGTCTAGGAGACCCTAAATGTTAACCACTGTCGCCGCAGGGCGCGTGTTTGATTACAGTTACTGCATCGGCATGTACGGCATGTCTGGGCAGGGATTCTGGGCGCCGCAAGACTTCGTTTTGGGCGAGGGAAACCTGATCTACGTGGTCAGTCGCGGTGTCGAGGAGATTGGGCAGCGCATCACCCGCGTCACCCGTGACCATGAATTCCTGGGCCAGTTCGGCGCAGCCGGCCGAGGAGACGGCCAGTTCGTTTGGCCTCGGTCCATCGACTTGGACAGCGCCGGAAACGTCTTCGCATCTGATGATTTCTTGCACCGCATATCGGTATTCGACAAAGAAGGCGCGTTCTTGTCGTCTTGGGGCACTGCCGGCAGCGGAGAAGGTGAGTTGAACGGCCCTTCAGGCATCGCGTTCGATGCTGACGACAACCTCTTTGTGGTCGATAGTGCCAACAACCGCATCCAGAAATTCACCAAGGACGGCGCCTTCCTGGGAGCCTTCGGACACGAGGGCAGCGGCGACGGCGAACTAGACCTTCCTTGGGGCTTGTGCGTTGGCCCGGACGGCGGCGTTTACGTTGCTGACTGGAAGAACAACCGAGTCCAAAAGTTCGATACCGAAGGCCGGTTCCAGGTCATGTTCCAGGGGACAGAAAACGGCGTGGGAGACCTGCACGGCCCGACCGGTGTGGCGGTCGACTCAGATGGGGACGTTTACGTCACTGACTGGGGCAATCACCGGGTGCAGATCTACGGCCCTGACGGTCATTTCGTGACGACTTTGGTGGGCGACGCCCAACAACCGTCACCCTGGACCCAAACCTACATCGACGCGAACCCGGACATCGTCAAAGCCCGCCGCCGCGCCAACATGGAGCCCGAATGGCGCTTCAGGCGCCCCGTGGCGGTAAACATCGACGAGAACGACACCATATTCGTCTTAGAGACCGCCCGCCACCGCCTCCAAGTCTACGAAAAGGTCAAGGACTACGAGGAGCACTCGCTAAACCTCTAGCAAACCGCGGGTCATCAGGGCAACCAAAAGGCCCCACTCGATTATTCGAGTGGGGCCTTTAATGGAGAGGCGGGTTTCTAACCCGACCTGGCGCTCGGATCGCTATGCGTTCCGGTTCAAACATCTTAACCCACGCGTTCCTCGTTTCGACAAACGCCGTACCATTCAGAAAGGGCAGGTTGGAAACCTGCTCCTACGCATTGCGGCGATTTCGAAATGACGCCCTAAACCACCAGAGGGGCTTCGCCTCCTTCCGGGCGGTCAACTTCGAATGCATTCACATTCAGGGCCAGCATGGAATAGTAGCCCATCATCGTGGTTAGTTCGGTCAGTAGTTGGGCGCCGAAGTGGTCCAGGGCGGCTTTGAACGTTGCCTCGGTCACCCGGTTTGTGTGGAACAGTTCGATGGCGTAGTCCACGACGATCTGCTCGGCGCCCTGGAGCTTGGGCAAGGGTTTCTTGTCCCGGAGAGCGTCCACGAAAGCGTCACTAACTCCCTGTTCTCGGGCCCTTGCAGCATGGGCATACCAGATGTATTGGCAGTCCTTGGCCCGAGCGGTCATGATCATGACTATCTCTTGGATATTCTGGGGTAATTCCGACTCCTCCCGGAAGTAGAAGACCAGACGGTTGGCCCGCTTCCGCATCTCGGGGCTGTTGATCATCACCGAGCCCGGTCCGTTCTCCATGGCGTTCCGGCTGATCGCTACTTCGTGGTCAAAAGCCTCCCGGTATTTCTCGGGCACCTGGTCTCTGGTCACTGTGGGCGTTCGCGCCATCGTGATCCTCCCTAATGGTTGCTGACTTTGGCCGCATGATAGCGAGGAACTTTCTCAAGGGCAAGATGCAATTAAAGCTATGCCTATTGTTGGTAGAATCGAATACAATACGGCGAATCATATTGAACTAGGGGACACACAGTTGAATTTCACTCACGTTTATTCGGGCAATCCCGTCGACCGCGGCGAGAAGGAACGCCGCGACGACCAATGGATCGCCGACAAATCCAAGGACTCGATCAGCAAATTTCTACCACTACGGGACCTAAATGTACTGGTGACCGAAGGCGGTGCGGATGGTCTGGGTTGGGTTAGCGCCACTGACCTGGAGCGGCTGGGAATCGATGCCAGTCCGGTTTTTCTTGGGCTTCTGGACGGCACGGCCCATTTCACCATCGATATCTCCGCCCAAGCCAAGGCCGTGGCTGAACTGAGCGAGGGGAATGGTTTCCGTTTCGTCGACGCACGGTCGGTGACGGAGATTTTAAGCGGCCCCGACTCTGGCATCGTCGCCCAGGCCAGGGCCCAGATCAACTGGCACAACAAGAACGGCTTCTGCGCTATATGCGGCGGCGAGTCCTACATGATCCGGGGAGGACAGGTCCGGAAATGCTCCAAATGTGAGACAGAGAATTACCCGCGGACAGACCCGGTGATCATCGTGGTGGTCTCCGACGGCGACCGCTGTCTCCTGGGCCAGTCCCGCCGTGGCCGCCTGAACCGTACCAACACCTATTCCGCCTTGGCCGGTTTTGTGGACCAGGGTGAGTCAATTGAGGAAGCAGTGGTGCGCGAGGTGATGGAAGAGGCCGGGATACAGGTAGGCGAAGTCCGGTATCACTCGTCACAGCCTTGGCCCTTCCCGTCGTCGCTGATGATTGGCTGTCACGCGGATGCAGTGACAACGGAGATTAACTTTGACGACGATGAGATGAACGACGTCAGGTGGTTCTCCCGCGACGAGGTGTCGGCGGCCCTGCAAGGCAAGAATGACGCGCTGAACGTCCCCCAACCCATCGCCATCGCCCATCATCTGATCACCGCTTGGGTCAACGGCGGCTAGCGTCCCAGGCAGTCCTCTTCGCCATTAAGATTTTCCGGCGAGAAGACGGTGAATCCGTCACCTCTGCCAGTGATACCGCCGTCCGGATGACCGATGAGGTTGCCGTTGGCGTCCAAAAGGTCGCTGAACTGGTCGCAGCTTTCCTTAAGCACGTAGTAGACGGTCCCGCCTTGGTATTCGTATCCGGTGATGGACCGAGGCGGAAATTCCACGGCTCCGGCTTCCAGGTCTGCCACCCATTTCGCCAGCCAATCGGGCGCTTCTTGTTCGTCCGGCAGGGCCTCAACTATCATCACCAACGCTGATTCACTATGCCCGATGACGTCTGAGATCAAGACGGGATGTTCACCGGCTGCCAGACCTTCGAATACGAACTCCAAGATCGGGACCGTCGCGTCCATCCGGCTCGGAGGATTCCCGTCGATTGCTACATCCACATCTACCTCGGCATAAACATATAGAGACCCTGACTGTGGACCCATCGCCCGCAATCTCGCGGAGCTCCCACTCCTGGACCGGCGCAGGTGTCACGGTTGGGGCCGTGGTGGCAGTTGGGTTCGCCGTTGAAAACGGTGTTTCGCTCGAGCAAGCCAAGGCCAGGGCAATAACCAGCCCTACGCCGGCAAATAGCATCTTTTTCATAAGAATTCTCAAGGCGAATGAGTTGTTTCATGCTTGCTAGATGAAACAACGGATAATTTTGTTCCCACATGGATCGTCCTCGCCTCCTGATTGGCATTCTGAGGAATGCTGTAGGCCGGCGAAGAATCTTCCAAAATCGCCTTGGCGGACTCTGCGTTCCGTTCGG
>VFHF01000100.1 GCA_009392095.1 SAR202 cluster bacterium | reverse complement strand
TTGAATAACTATCTGAGGTGTGGGTGTGGGTATGCTAGCTATCCTTGCCTCAACGGTAGCATTAATATTGGGAGTAGGCTCGGCAGGAGCGGGGGCAGCGCTAGAACAAGCAAGTACGAAGGTTCCAATCAGTACCGTTAGAACTAAGGGCGGCTTCATACGAATCCCCAGTAGGTTGGCTGGGAACATTCTACTGGATACAGCGCGGCCTTGAGTTTGTCTGGGGCCTCTGGTGACGGGTGGTGTCTCGTATAATCCCTCAAGGTGAACCGTCTAGCTATATCCGGTTAACTAAACCAGCGAACATTGGAGGAATTATCGTGAGGAATTGAAGGCATGCATGGCAGAGACGGGTGTCACTACTCCTTCGACTATAATCTTTGCCAACGAAGCATAGGAAAACACAAGGGTCACCGTGTTGGGGCGGTGACCCTTAGAGGAAGGACTACCCGGTGGAAAGCACTACCACCGGGCTCCTCGATGCAACAAGGCGCGAAAGCCCTCCCTGAATTCGATAAGGCCCAATAGAGGAACGGACACAAAATGGCTGAATCGCTAGTCACATTTGAAAGTAAACCAGAGGCACGGTACTTACTAGCCGGGTGGCGGCGGCAGTGGTCCAACGGAGGCAGAATCTCCAGTGGACTCCCAAGATACCTGATCGAAAAACTGGAAGCCCAAAAGATCGGTGAGATGGACCGGACGGTTTCCGAACTTTGCTTTCCCTTCCAAGTGGCTGGGACACATGACACCTATCGGCCCAAGACATCCTACCTGGACGGGCTTCCAGCTGGCCCGTTGCAGCGTGAGAATGCCTTCTACGACGCTGGAAACGGGTTGATCATCTTTCTGGGAGAGGAGCCCTCGCACCAGATAGAACTTTATGCCAGAGCCTTCTTTCAGGGCATCAGTGACTTGGGCATCAGCCAGACAGTCGCGGTCGAGGGTGTCAACGGGAGCGCTCCACCTGATCTTGAGCGCCGAATCAACTGCGTTTACAGCAAGGCGGAGATGAAAGAGACTCTGGAGCGGTACGGCGTACAGTTCTCCAGTTACGGCAGTGAAGGACGTAGAGGCCCCACCATAGCCATGGCTCTAGTGACCCTGGCCCATTATGAATATCCGGATGTCGAGATGTTCCGGTTCGGTGCGATGGCGCCTATGTACCCCTTTGCGACTAGAGAGAACGAGCAATTCGGGATCAACATCGATCATCAGTCCTATTACGACATCATGCGCCGCGTGAGGTCTATGTTCAAATTGGACCTGGACCTGAGCGAACTTCGAACCATGGGCGAATCTGAATCCAACCAGCTGGCGGAAAGACTGGAAGAGATAGGCGAAGCCAACGCTGAGGCGAAGCAACTAATCGACAGGATACGGGAGGATTATGTGTACACGCCTTTTGTGGAACCTGTTGATCTGGACCCCGCCTTAGATGATGCCCTGAATGACATCTTGAGAGGACTCGATAGCTAGTTGTCGCCTAGGTGAGCCGCAACTTCCGGAGACCATGGCCGCCAGGCTGAGGAAGGGGTTGTTCCAGCACATACCGGAGTTGGGCGAGGCAGTGGAGACGTGGTCTTCTAGTTGGGAAACTGCGCGTCCGGAATAAATGCGATCTTTGCATCGAAGTTAGCCCTGACTGGGACTGGGCAGTTGAGATTAAAATACTCCGGCTCATGGGTGACAACGGAAATCCTAACGATAACATCCTGATGCATGTCCTTTCCCCTTATCCGGAACATCGGAGCGCGTTGACGGACTGAAATTTCTCCAGCAGTGCTCTAACTATTTTCATAATAAACAGGGAGGCCAGCACATTGCCTTTTTCAAAACGACGCATCAGGAGGTCAGGCGCGAGAACCAATCAATCCAACAACGTAGTCAATTCCACACGGCGCAAGTGGATTAAGCTTAATATTTATTATCGGATCGCATCCGCCGTGGTTATTATCCTTATGATTGTCGGTTTCGCCTTCGCCGGCCTAAAGTTGGGAAGTGGTGATAACAGCCGCTCAGTTTATAAAACAACAGAAATACCCGGAGTCCATTACGAGATTGCCCGTTATAGCCAGCATATTTCGGAACCGACTCCTATCGATTACACCGACCTAGGCCACATCCCTCCAACGTCAGGTCACCATTGGCCTAAGTGGGCAAAATGTGGATTTTATGAAGAAGAATTACCAGATGAACTTGTAGTTCATAACATGGAACACGGAAATATTGTAATCAGCTATAACCTTGTAAAAAAAGAAGACCTTGATTCATTGAAAAAATCATTCTCAGACGTTTCGCTGAGTAAACTTTGGGGCGTAGCCCGTTTTTACAGTGGTATACCTGAAGGCCAAATCTCTCTATCAACATGGGGTATTACAGACTCTTTCACCAACGTTGATCCGTCCAGAATCCAAAGATTTTTCCAGGTTTATCATGGAGCACTCGGACCAGAAAAACTTCCGTGCAACGCCCACCCAAAATAAATTGAAGACAAAACAGAAAAAGAGTCGCATGCAGCCTAGCTGACACTTTCACACGCGACCCCTCAACGTATGAATCCGCTGACAAAGGTATTATTGCGTCTAAAAACTCCATGATGTTAGTAAACAAATAGGAGGAGTAAAATGAACAAATGGATAGGACTGGACAAGTTGCTAGGGCTTGTTGGTGTTGTAATCATTATCGGAGGCTTGGCTCTTGGGTCGAAAGCGTGGAATGCCAGTAGTTCCGACGGTATATGGATGTTTCTTAATAACGCTTTGAATCCGGTGGCCTTGGGTGTCCTAATTATTGTCGCAGGGAATATTGCGTCGAAATTGGGCAATAAGGACAACCAGCGATAAACGTCGGCCATGGTCCGGAAGTTGTGACCTAGGCCACAACCGCCGGAGGAGCCAAACCCTCCGGATGCAATCTATATCGGCCCGTCCGATTATCTCTCTCTGGTTCCCATCCGTCCGGAGGGCCAGAACAAACAAATTCCCAAATAGGAATATTGGGCTCCGGACAATCGGAATATGGACATTGCCCTGGAGCCGTCGGAGCCTCGAATAAATCCTCAGGGTCCTCGTCTTCCTTGAGGCTCACGTCATACATGGAACCAAAGCCCTGGAGCATCCGCCTACGATGTCTGGCCATGAGATACGTCACGACCTTCACAGGGCCAGCACTTACGATCTCATCACCCTTGGCCACATACTTGGCGATTTCCGATACGGCACCATAATCTGCAGTCCTAATATTGACCAGATACCAGTCCTCTGGACAATCCAAATTGATGCCCTGGCAGTATAAGGTGGGATAACGCGGCACCCTCTTGCCCTCTTGCCGACACATACCTTGGCATTCCATAGTCCATAGCCTGGCCAGGCCTGGCGGCTCTATAGTGTTGTCCTAGGGCCTATGTTTCCGGCGAATAGTTTTGCGTCCAGTATATGGAGGACCGGATCCCGAAGGTGCCCTATTGGGAACGGGATTGGCGTTCGCCAATTCATTTAGGGACAACTTTAGCCGGCTCATTCGGCACCGACCGGTAGGGTGCCCCGCCGAGTATCCAGGCTTTGCTTTTCCTTAACAGCCGTCTTTGCTTGGGCTATACTTGCGCCGCGTTTCAATGGGAAGCCGCAAGGAGGGTGCCATGAGCGATCCTGTCGTAGAGACGACCGCCGGCAAGGTCCGCGGCTACACGTCAAAGGCGATCCAAGTCTTTAAGGGCATACCCTATGGCGGCCCGACGGGAGGGCGCAATCGCTTCTTGCACCCGAAGCCTCCCACGCCGTGGCCCGGGGAACGTGATGCCACCGACTACGGCCCGGCCTGTCCTCAGCCAGTGCGTGCAGAGACAACCGCCGCCAGAGTGGCTGCGGGGTTCCCCAAGCAAGAGGTGCAGAATGAGGACTGCCTCGTGCTTAACGTCTGGACGCCTGCGGTCCAAGACCATGGTCGCCGGCCGGTGATGGTCTGGTTCCACGGAGGCGCATGGGAGTTTGGCTCTGGTGGAGGGCCTGACTCAGAGGGAATCTCCCTCGCACACCGAGGCGACGTCGTGGTCGTCACCGTCAATCATCGTCTCAGCATCTTCGGGCATCTCTATCTGGGGGAGGCGTTCGGAGAGGAGTACACCACATCGGGCAACACCGGGGTACTAGACCTCGTTGCTTCCCTGGAGTGGGTCCGTGACAACATAGAAGCATTCGGCGGCGACCCCGGCAACGTCACCATCTTCGGCTTGTCTGGCGGTGGCTCCAAGATATGGACCCTTCTGGCTATGCCAGGAGCCCGCGGCCTCTTTCATCGCGCCATCCCGATTAGCGGCTATCTTATGTGGCCGCGGGTAAGCCTGGAGAGCGCAACCTGCGCGGCTGACGCAGCCCTCGAGGAGCTCGGCGTCCAGCGAGGGAACCTTGAACAGCTCGCCGCTGTCCCCACTAGCAGACTGCTGGAAGCTTCGAGCGCGGCGCTTCGCAAAATCACCGGAGGCGACGCCCCCCTCCTCACATTCCCCATCACGACCGTCTTCTCCCCAGTTATAGATGGGATCGCTTTACCCGACTACCCGATGTCCGCCATCGCCGCCGGCTCCTGCGGGGATGTATCCGTCATGGTCGGAACTAACAGGCACGACCATTTCAACGCCACCCGTTTAGATTCAAACTTTGGCTGGCTCGACGACGAGGGGCTTCGCCGTACGCTTCGGACGGTTCTCGGCGACCGCGTTGATGGAATCGTCGATCTCTACCGGAGCACCCGGCCGGGAGCGTCTGCGTCAGCCCTTCTGGTCACCATTTCAACGGATCTTGAGTGGCGCATTCCGGCAATACGGGTGGCCGAAGCCAAGCTGGCCGGCGGCGGAAAGCCCCCGTATATGTACTTCTGCTCCCTCGATGTCGGGCCCACGCCCTTGGTGTTTGGCAACGTTAACCTTCCTACCCTCGATCGGGTCGCCGGCCGGGGAGCCGCCGGGCAAGTAAACCCCGCCTGGGTCCAGTTCGCCCGTGAGGGGGACCCGAATCACGCTGCGATTCCGACTTGGCCCCCATACTCGCTGAGCGAGCGCGCGACCATACTCTTCGACTTCGAATGCCACGTGGTGAATGACCCGTGGCGCGACGAGCGGCTTGTGTGGGAGGGGTTACGCTAATACTTCTTAAACTGTTGCGCCCAATCGATTGAAAGCAAAACGTACTACGCGACCGATGCGCTTAATCACAGAGGGCATGGATGCATCCCGGGCCAAGGCCGCATTCCTAGCGTATAGATATAGAACTATCGGCAAATTCTTATCTCCGATGGCAGTTTAGAGCGCATGATAGAATCCCGTCACCCCTTTATTATCAGACCAACTTAAGCTAATAACGGTCCTTTGAGATTGTTGAGGTGTTTCACAGATGGTAGCTAAATCTGAACCGAATATAGTTCTTTCCAATCAGGAATTCAACGTGGTCGGGACCCGGCCCATTCGTCATGACGGCGCCGATAAAGTCACTGGCCGCGCCCGTTACAGCGCAGATCTACATCTTCCTGGAATGCTCTACGGAAAGGTGCTGAGGAGCCCCCATGCCCACGCGCGGATTAGAAGTATCGATACCAGCAAGGCTGACGTGATGCCAGGAGTGAGGGCGATTGTCACCTCTGCAGCTTTGCCGCAGCCCACTGGAATACTGACCGACATAGGCGAAAATGCCATGGTAAACCCCAAATTCCTTAGTAACAATTGTCTGGCTGAGGACAAGGTGCTCTATAAAGGCCACGCCGTCGCCGCGGTCGCCGCCACCAATGTCCACATCGCAGAACAGGCGTTGGAGCTCATCGAAGTGGACTACGAAGTCCTTCCTCACGTGACCGATCTTCTGGAAGCCATGAAAGAAGATGCTCCGGTTCTACATGAACGGCTTGCCAACGTGGCTAATCCCAATGTGAGACCCGGTGGGTTGCGCGATGAAGGCGACGGAACCCGAAGCACAAACGTCGCAAACCACTTTGTTTTCGAAGCAGGGGACACTGAACAGGGTTTTAAAGACGCAGATGTCGTAATTGAACGCGAATTCCGGACTAGCACGGTACATCAAGGCTATATCGAACCTCATTCGGCCACCGCCGACTGGGGGCCCGACGGTAGCCTTACCATCTGGTGCAGCAGCCAAGGACACTTCAATGTCAGAGATC
>VFHF01000099.1 GCA_009392095.1 SAR202 cluster bacterium | reverse complement strand
CACCGGCACACGCTATTTAGACCCATGGATGGTTGCGGCGAAATCGAATGTCTCCGGAAGTAACATTGGCAGGAATCCGTAGTTTTGGATGCCAAGACGAGCAAATAACCTGTCGTCAGTGACCCCAGGTATGAGCATGGGCACTGGGATGCCGTCCGGGTCGCTCTCTTTCAACACATCACTCAATGTCTCGAACAACCCTAAATCAGGCCGTTGAAGGCCCGAGTCGTGACTCAATACCTCAATCTCAGAAGCAGGGCCAGCGATCCCTCTTAATTCGGACATCAACAGCTCCGGCGAGAGGTTGGGCAAGATTCGGTCGTTGCCCCGTACCGATGTGGGAGTGACGGGATTTCGGAACAATGGGCTTAATGTACGCCTCTTGGCGCCCATCACCCTCAGCGTCGAGGCCGTGAATCGTGGATTGAACAGGGCCGCTATTCCTGCCCGGGCAGGCAGCGAGACATGTCTGCCGATGGCCTGGAACATTACTCGGGTCTCGGACGTTACGTGGGTCAGAAATTGCCCGCTGTAGGAACTGGGCCATCTCTGTCATTGGGTTGTGTTGTGTGGCCAGCGATGCGTGGCCGCCGGTGGCCCGGAAGGTCGCCCGAAGATGGCAGACCTGCTTCTCGGTGGCCATGATCGGGTAGAACCGCTGCCCCCCAATTTGAAAGCTGAACCAGCCACCCTCGCCGATGGAGTATTTGATTCCGGCGAATAGCTTCGGATGGTCTTTGACCAGCTAGCGGCCCCCTTGGTCTCCGCCTGACTCATCATCAGAGACGAGGGCCAGAACAATGTCGCCGGCCGAGGCCATTCCGTCGGTTTTAGCCCGTAGAATGGCGTGAAGCATCATCGCGATGACGCCCTTCATGTCCAGCGAACCCCATTCCCAGGGAAACCCGTCTACCAGGTCGCCACCAAAGGGTGGATGCCGCCACCGCTCTGGGTTTGCAAGCACCACGTAGATGTGGTCTTGAAGCAGCAAAGGTCCGGCTATGCCATCGCCGGACAGCCAGGCTATGGGATTGGGGAGGCCAGAAGCTTTGGCCAGAGCTTGGTTCTGGATGCCGGCGTCGTCAAGCAGGGCCTTGATGTGTTCGATGCACTGGACTTCGTTGCCCAGGGGTTGGTGGTGTCAAAACTCACCAGCGGCTGAGTCAGGGCGATGGGATCCAGATAGGCGGGATTAGAAGCGGAATCGGTGGACACGGTTATTCCGGCCAGTGAAGACCGAGGAGGTCTGCCAGTTATTCGTCGGACGGGTCGTCGTCAAAGTCGAGGTCTAGGTCCAAATCGATCTTTGAACCGAGGCCCTGGAGGAATTCTTCCACCATCGGGGAAAGAGGGCTGCTTGAAGCGCCGCCTTCCGCGTTCTCTCGGTCATAGCGCTCTTCAAGCCGCTCCAAGAGGCCGGCGACTTCTGAAGTGTCGGAGACTATGTTCTGCAGTGACGCGTACTGTTGGCGTCCCCGTTCCGGGTCAGCTAGGCGGCTGGGCAGCCCGTAGAGGGTGCACAGTATCTCCATCAACCGAGCCGTGCCTGTGAAGTCTTCCTCGACCTGGAAGTATTGGGGCAGATGGACCACGAAGATGCGTGTCTCGATATCCATCTCTTCCAATGTGTTGGAGATGAGATAGGTGATGGTGGTAGGACCTTCGTAATCACTGGGTCGAACGCCTACCAGCTTGTATTCTTCTTCGTTTTTAGCGTCGACCGTGCCGCCGGAGACCAACAGTTTCCGGGTGTGGGGCACCATGTCGTACATCGCTCCGATCATGGAGTAGCGTTTGACGCCGAAATGCTTCAGGACTTCAATCACGGAATCTGTATAGTCTTCCCCGTAGAGGTGAGGCTCCAGCAGGTGCAGAGTGATTAGGTCAGGCCCGTGCTCACGAACCGAGGTGCTGATGGTGGTGGAGGGGATGTTGTACTCCCTAACACCTTGTTTCAGGATCGACTTGGGGCGGTATCGAGTGAAGTCGTAGTATCGTCCTGGCTTGACCAGGCGACCGATCTCCTTGGACTCAAGATGACGCTCCAAACGCCGCATCGAGAGGGTGCCAACGTTACCCACGTCGATCCAGGGCCTAAGGACCGCCAACACATGGGGGTCTTTAAGCTCGGGCAGAGGCTCTGGAAATTCGAAATCACCGATACGCATGTTTCTAGTTTGACAGTGGAGTTTTGGATTTACAAGGGTTGGTTAATGCATCGTACGGGTGGTTTCACTGAACGATCGTTACAGCCATGGCGGCGTGCGCTGGAAACCCCGATTTTGATATGATACGTCGCTAGAGTATGGGGCGGATGTAAGGCTGGATTCGGCTTGGTCCTACCCTGTCCGTGGGCCCGTTAGAACTTTTCCAAAGAAGGGCGAATGCCAAGAATATTTCTGGTGGTGATTGTCGCCATATTGGCTACGATTGTCATCGCTGCCTGCGGCGGCGATACGGCCACGCCTAGCGGTGAGCGCTCGGAAACCGAAAAATCCGAAGGTGTCCAAGTGGCTGTTTCTCCGCCCCTGTGGCGCTACGTGAATAGCGGTTGGGTGTCGCCGGTGAACGAGCAGTCCACCAATGCGTTCACCAGAGAGTTGAGGGTTGCCGTGATCACCAGCGCCCAAGAGATGGACCAGTTCAACCGCATGGTAATCAGCAAACGGACGTTGGGGACCGGCACAACTCTGGGCCGCCCCGAATTTCCGGGTTCGGTGGTCCTAGCGGCCTATCTGCTGTGGCTTCCGGTGCAGGGTGACCCTCTGTCGGTGGTGGGCCTGAAGATTGACGGAAACAGGGCGGTGGTAGACCTAGAGTTGGAAGTGGACGCCCAGGGCCGGGAATATCCCTACCTGTATGCTCCCATGACCATGGTTACGGTGGACCGAGACGAGTTCCCGGCTGAAGGCCCTGTTTCCTTTGAGTTTAGACTAGACGGAGAACTGCAGGTTACGCTTACTGATACTTTGCGATAGATTTATCCCACTATAGATATTAAATGACCGCTCGCCCTGAGCCGGTCGAAGGAAATTAAGGAGTTAAGGCTTCGGTGGGTATCATTCTTGCGGAGCCGTGGATCGACAACTTCACTATGAGGGGTTTGGAGTGGTGGAGGTTCCCTCTTTCCGAGAGTCGGTAGATGCAAAATAGGGCGGATGTTTAATCCGCCCCGTTTGCTTTCCGCGGAAGATCAGGCTAGTCCCTACGGTTTGATACCTAGTCTGGGATCTCGGCGACCATGCCTTCACCAAGTTCTACGTCTACTGTCATCAGGACTTGGGCAACCAGGAGGTAGTGTCCAACCAGCACTGCCAAGTGCAGGGTGTCCTGCTCGCCGAAGCGGTCTACCAGGGCTTTATATGTGGCGTCTTTTACTTTGTGGTCTCGCAGTAGTTCATGGACATAAGCCACGAGTAGGGCCTCGTCTCCCGAGAGGTCGCCGGGAGCGGTGCCGGTCGCGATGGATTTGATGGTCTCATCGGAGACGCCGGCGGTCCGGGCAAGCTTGGCATGCGCCGAGAACTCGTACTGGGAATGCATCTCTTTGGCTGTGGCTATTATGACCGTCTCTTTCAGATTTTCGGGTATGCCGAATTCGTAGCGAACGAAGGCTCCGGTGTCGGCGACTCGGGCGGCCAGTTTAGGACTGTGGAGCAATACACCGTAGGGACCGCGGATGCTGCCGCGGGTGCCGACGATGGAGTCGAAATATTCGTGGTCTTTTGCGGCCAGTTGGTCGCGGGTTACGGCTGGTAGTCTAGCCATTTTTGTTTCTCCTTTGGATTGCTGCTTTATTTCTTTACGGCTGGGACGGGATTGCCAGGGATGTTTACTCTTACGGAGCCGAGTTGGTTACGGCTGGTGAAGAAGAGCGTCTTCCAGTCGTCTCCACCGAAGGCCAGGTTGGTGGTGGCGGTATATCCGTGCCTGATGATTCCCAATTTCTTGCCCGATGGGTCGAAGATGTAAAGGCCGCCTGAACCACCCGTATAGATGTTGCCTTCTATGTCGACTTTCATACCGTCAGGCACTCCGGACTCGTCGCCCGTGACGTCGATCAATATCTTGTCGCTCTGTTTGGCCAGGGTGCCGTTGGGCATGACTTCGAAGGAGCGGATGTGGCCTCGCCGGGAGTCGTTTATGTATAGGATGCTCTCATCCGGAGAGAACATCAGTCCGTTGGGGACTACGAAGTCGCCGATCAATAGAGTCATGGTCCCTAGGTCGGCGCTGACCCGGTATACGCCAGAGAACGTGAGGTCCCATTGTTCCGCGGCGTAGGGACTGGTCCACGGGTCGGTGAAATAGATGCTGCCGTCCGACTTTACAATCACGTCGTTGGGGCGGTTCAGCCGTCGTCCCTGGAAGCTGCTGGCTATGACTGTGACGCTGCCGTCGGTCTCCTGACGGGCGACGCGGCGGCTGTCGTGCTCAGCAGACACCAAACGTCCCTGCAGATCTCGGGTCAGACCGTTGGCCCGGTTGGTGGGCTCTTGGAAGACGGTAGTGTCTCCGCCGGGGGTGTGTTTCATCCGCCTGTTGTTGTGGATGTCGCTGAATAGTAGGTAGCCGCCCTCTTTCCACCATAGCGGCCCTTCGCAAGGGCCTTGGTCACCGCCGAATCCATCGGCCAGATCCAAGATGGGCTCTTCGGTCGAGATAATCTTGGACAGTTCTGGGGCAAACTGCTCTATGGGCATGTCCCCCTCCTCTTAAATTAGTCTTCTTACAGCCGGCTGCTAACTGTGGGTCTGGAATTACTGGGGAATTATAATACGAATTCCGGGCGTGCGTGTCGGGCTCCGGATTAAGCTGCTTTGGCGAGCTTGACTAGGCTTGGCGGGAGAGCTATTCTGCTCCTAATCTGGCGGAATCCGCACTGAACCTGTAACTGCTACTACTAATGGAGGCGCATCATGGGCCTGAGCCTAAACCACGTCCATCTGAAGACACCAGACCCTCAGAAGACCGCCCAGTTTTACATCGACACCTTGGGCGCAACCAAGATCGCTGATGTAGGGGACATCGGTGTGCGCCTGGACCTCCACGGGCTGACCTTGAACGTGACCAAGCACATCGAGACTCAGACAAGAGACCAGAAATACGGTATCGAGCACATCGCCATTGACGCCGACGATATCCAGGGGATGATTGACAGCCTCAAAGCCAACGGCGCCAAGATATTGGAAGAGACCTCAGTCTCCGGCGACCGCCGCGTGGTGTTCTTCGAGGGTCCCGATGGCGTTCAGCTTGAGTTCATCGAGAAGAAATAACCGGTAGAAAACACCGTTAGGAGAGACAACTTGATCTACGAACAAAGGATATATAAGACTGTGCCGGGCAAACTTCCGGCGATCAACGCCCGGTTCGCCAACCACACCATCGGATTCTTCGAGGAGTTCGAAATTGGCATCGTCGGGTTCTGGAACGATGAGATCGGCGCCAGTAACCAACTGACATACATCCTCAGCTTTGACAGCATGGCCGACCGGGAGCAGAAGTGGGCGGCCTTCGGCGCTCACAAGCCTTGGCAGGAAGTCCGGGCAGAGACTGAGAAAGAAGGCCCGATCGTCGCCCAAGTGATCAACTCGTTCATGAGTTTGACTCCTTACTCACCCCAACCTTCTTTCAAGTCGACTCTCCACGAGAAGCGGGTTTACGAGGCCATGCCCGGCAAACTGCCGGACCTGCACAACCGGTTCTCCAATCACACCATGGGCCTGTTTGAAAAGCACGGTATAGAGAATGTGGCCTATTGGACCGAGGACGTGGGAACCAGCAACCGGCTGGTCTACTTGTTAGGCTACCCAGACTTAGCAGCCAGGGAAAAAGGCTGGTCAGGCTTTCAGTCAGACCCGGCCTGGCAAAAAGCGAGAGCCGCTTCTGAAGAGAACGGCGCATTGGTACGGGTGTCCAAGCACTCCATACTGCGCCTCACTGACTACTCGCCAAGGTGACCACCGCGTTTTGAGCTGGTGAACATGCATCGGCCTGGACCTTTACGGTTCGGGCCGATGTGAATTTTAGGAAATTCCCGACAAGAAACCGATAACCGAGGTCCGACTAACGTGGACGTAGACCGGATACGAAGTCAGATACCCGTGTTGGCGCACACCGCATACATGAATACTGGGTGGTCGGGCCCGCCGCCGCGGCGTGTGGCCCAGGCCATGAAGGACCGGATAGACCTGGAACTGGAGCAGGGTCCGATCATGCCTGACGTCCTTGAAGCAGGCAGGGAAATACAGGCCCAGACCCGGGAAGCCGCGGCACGGATATTCAACGCCACAGTAGATGAGGTGCTGGTCACCCGCAACACCACGGAGGGCCTTAATATCGTACTCAGCGGGTTGGACTGGAAGCAAGGCGATGAAATCATCATCTGCGACATGGAGCACGGCTCCGTGATTGCGCCGGCCCAACTAATCGGGCAGCGCTACGGGGTGGCCGTGAAAGTGGTGGACCTCGAAGTCCATGACTCCAGCGAGATGATCGTAACCAAGATCGAGTCGGCGTTCACGCCCAAGACACGAATGGTCTTCATGAGCCACATCCTGTACGCCACCGGGCGCCGCATGCCCGCGGACGAGATCGGAAGGCTGACCAAGGACCGGGGAATCCTGCTGATGCTGGACGGCGCCCAGACCGGCGGGCATATAGAGCTTGACATGGCGCGATCGCCCTTCGACTTCTACTCTATCCCTGGCCAGAAATGGCTCTTGGGCTACGAAGGATCCGGGGCTTTGTTCATTCGCCGCGAGCATCTGGAGCGTATACATCCGGCCCATACTGGAGGCCGTGGCATCGCCCGCCCGGCTGAAGCGCATAACTTCCAACCGGAGCCCGGCACCATGGAGAAGTTTTTGGGTGGTTCCGTTAGTGTTCCGGTGCAAGCGGCGTTCTTGGAAGCCACAAGATTCATCGAGGAGACCGGCATTCGGAACATTGAGGCACGTAACCTAGACCTGGCTGGATCGGCGAAGGCTAAACTTTCGGAGATACCAGACGTCACGGTCTTGTCGCCCTCCGAACGGCGCGATTCATCTGGGCTAATAACCTTCGCGGTCGCCGACCTGGAGCCCGTGGCGGTGGTCGAGCGCCTGTGGGAGAACCACAAGATAGTCGTAAGGCAGGTAGGTTACCCTGCAGGAATCCGCGCCTCGCTCCATTTCTTCAACACTGAAAAAGAGGTGGAGCTCTTGGTCGACGGCGTGCGGGAACTGACATAACCCCACTGAAATGGGACGGGGAGGAACGCGAAGAACAGTACGACGACATCAAGACCTTTGTGTACTACCCGCCGGCGCCCGAACCCTTTGTACTCTCCTCCAATTCCAAACCCCCGGCCGTGTTTATAGATCCTCTGCGGAGCGAGGTATCCAAGGAATACTGCCAGGTAGCCCAGAACTCGGAATTAGGATTCCATTTCCACGCGGGCAGGCGCCTCACAACCTTGTTGGAGTAACAAGGCCATTGGCTATAAGGCTTGCCGGAAGAGGCCATAGAATCCTTTGCAGGCACCGGTAACCCGTTCAGGTTGGGGATATATTGCCTGGGAAAAAGGTCG
>VFHF01000098.1 GCA_009392095.1 SAR202 cluster bacterium | reverse complement strand
TGAAGTCATCGATGGTATAGAAAAGTTCTATGCCGTCATCTAGGCGTAATTTCATCTTGAATTGATACTCCGGTTGATTCTTAAGCGCTGAAACCCTGTTCGGTGAAGACCGAACCCGCGACGTGGATAGCGGTCCGGGAGTTGATATAGCCACCGTAGAGGATCGGGTGAAAGAACAACTCCATGATCTCCTAAAGAGTGCCTCCTGACATAATAATTAAATCGTTATTTCAAAGCCGCTTTAGGTGACGGCCATTACTTCTTCAGAGAATCGAGCCATTCGATCTTCGGTCTGTTTGGGGTCTCCGGTGCGGAAGTCGAAGATTAGGTGTGTCACTCCCACATCGGAGTAGGTCTGGATATCCTGACGCACCTCGTCCGACGATCCGCTGAACCGGCGCCGTGGTCCGCTGGAGTCATCGGCGTCATATAGAGGCGCTTTCACAGAAACTTGAATAGTAGCCGGGTCACGGCCCGCTTTTTCTGCGTATTGGTAAAGCAGCACCAGGTTCTCGGCCAATTCTTCCGGCTCCAACGGCGCGGCGGGTATCGCGCCCACCGGGTGCCAGCAGTCGCCGATTTGGGCGGCACGCCTGATGGCCGGCTTGCTCTGTCCACCTATCCAGATAGGAGGATAAGGCTTTTGCACCGGCTTGGGCAGGAAGGTGATGTCCGAAAAGTTCACATACTTGCCCTCGAACTTTGGGTCGTCCTTGGTCCAGAGTTCGATGAACGCCTGTAGGTACTCGTTGGTCACAGCGCCGCGCTCGGCGAAGGGGGGCGCGTCTAGGAGTTCAAACTCTTCTTCCATCCAGCCGACGCCTGCGCCCAGGATCAGGCGGCCCTTGGATAGCATATCCAGGGTTGAGAGCATCTTGGCGGTGAGGATGGGGTTGCGGTAGGGGATGATCATCACGCTGGTAACTAGCTTTATTCGCTCGGTGATTCCAGCTAGCCATGCCAGTGTCGTTACCTGTTCTAGACGTTCGTCCGAAGCTGCCTGATGGGCCTGCTGGATATCGCCGGTGATGCTGTACGGGTACTGCGACTCGACCGTGCGTGGTTGTACCACATGGTCTGGCATGACCATGCAGAAGAAACCCAGCTTGTCCCCTTGCTGGGCGATGCTAGCCAAATTGTCGGGTTGGGCGGCGGGCCCGCCGCTGGGCAGGTAGAAGCCGTATTCCATCAATTGCTCCTAGATTATTATCTGGGTCATCTTAGGTGACGGCCATTACTTCTTCAGAGAATCGAGCCATTCGATCTTCGGTCTGTTTGGGGTCTCCGGTGCGGAAGTCGAAGATTAGGTGTGTCACTCCCACATCGGAGTAGGTCTGGATATCCTGACGCACCTCGTCCGACGATCCGCTGAACCGGCGCCGTGGTCCGCTGGAGTCATCGGCGTCATATAGAGGCGCTTTCACAGAAACTTGAATAGTAGCCGGGTCACGGCCCGCTTTTTCTGCGTATTGGTAAAGCAGCACCAGGTTCTCGGCCAATTCTTCCGGCTCCAACGGCGCGGCGGGTATCGCGCCCACCGGGTGCCAGCAGTCGCCGATTTGGGCGGCACGCCTGATGGCCGGCTTGCTCTGTCCACCTATCCAGATAGGAGGATAAGGCTTTTGCACCGGCTTGGGCAGGAAGGTGATGTCCGAAAAGTTCACATACTTGCCCTCGAACTTTGGGTCGTCCTTGGTCCAGAGTTCGATGAACGCCTGTAGGTACTCGTTGGTCACAGCGCCGCGCTCGGCGAAGGGGGGCGCGTCTAGGAGTTCAAACTCTTCTTCCATCCAGCCGACGCCTGCGCCCAGGATCAGGCGGCCCTTGGATAGCATATCCAGGGTTGAGAGCATCTTGGCGGTGAGGATGGGGTTGCGGTAGGGGATGATCATCACGCTGGTAACTAGCTTTATTCGCTCGGTGACACCGGCGAGGTAGGCCAGAGTCGTGATTTGTTCAGGCCACTCGCCATCCCCGGATTGACCGGCTGCCAGGATGTCGCCGGTCAGGCTGTACGGGTAGGTGGAGTTGATCTGATTGGGCTGGAGGATATGGTCTGGCATGACCATGCAGTAGAAGCCCAGGCGGTCACCCAGTTTAGCGATGTCGGCCAGCGCGTCGGGCTCGGCGCCGGCGCCGCTGTTCGGGAGGTAAAAGCCATATTTCATCAAAAATACTCCTGGAATCATGTCCGGGAACTGGCTGGAGGCAAGCGATACCTCTCAGGCAAGAAACGTGCCTGAATACCGGGCCGGACAGCAGACCAACAAACTATATATCGGCGTAGCTAGACTGTCCAATGACGTGGGCCAACCTCCAAACGGTGCAACCGCCCCGTACTACCCGATTTCTTGACACCTCTGAGGGCGAAATGTAGACTTTCTCTGTTCTGTGACAGGAGGATTTTCGTGACTACTCCCTCATCGTTTTTGACTGAAGAAATGATCCAAAAGGCCATCGGCCAGAAGAGCGCGCCACACTCCATCGATATAGAGAAAGGCGCCATCATCAAATTCGCCCAGGCCATCGAAGACGATAACCCGGTCTACAACGACGAGCAGGCGGCCCGGGAGAGCCGGTACGGCGGATTGATCGCGCCGCCAACCTTCCTCCGGTCCGTGGGAGTTGACCGTCCCGAGTACCCTTTCGATATGCCATTCACCCGGCTATTGGATGGGGGCAGTGACTGGGAATACTTCCATCCCATACGGGCCGGCGACCGTATTACGGCCGTCGCCGAGATAGCCGACATCAATGAACGGACCGGGCGCATGGGCCTGATGATCATTACCTCCATCGTGGTGACCTACCGCAACCAGTTCGACCAGGTTGCCGCCACGCAGACCAGCACCTCAATACGATATTAAAAATTAGACCGCCGAAATGGCGATGGGAGCCCAACATGGCTGATCAAGTATTTTGGGACGACGTAGAAGAAGGCACGAAATTGCCGGAATTAGTGAAGAACCCCACCACCCAGCAGTTGGTGAAATACGCCGGCGCGTCCGGCGACTACTACCAGATCCACTACGATCTAGGTTTCGCCAAGAACAACGACTTGGAAGACGTGATACTTCACGGTGCACTGAAAAACGCCTTCCTCGGACACTTAGTAACCAAATGGATGGGTCCGGACGGCTACCTGAAACGCCTGGCTTGCCAATACCGGGGGATGGATATACCGGGAACTCCGGTGACTGCCAAAGGTCTTGTGACCAAGAAATATCAAGACCAGGGCGCCAACATGGTCGACTGTGAGGTTTGGCTGGAGAACGAAAAGGGCGAGCGGACCACCCCAGGTTCGGCAACGGTGGCTCTCCCCTCTCGATAGACTGCGGATCCTAGATTCATTATAGATTTTGGCCTGGAATTCTTAGCAATAAATGGCAGAAATGTCTGCCCAGATTCGATTTGAACCAAGCCCAGGGAGGCAAAAATGGCGGAAATGTTGAATGGCAAAGTGGCCATCGTAACCGGCTCAGGCCGCGGGATCGGACGTGGAGTAGCCATGCTGATGGCCGCGGAGGGCGCCAGCGTGGTGGTCGTTGACCCCGGCGTGAACGTGGACGGCAGCGGGGCCGACCAATCGGTGGCGGAACAAGTTGTAGCCGAGATCAAGGCAGCCGGCGGAAACGCTGTTGCCTGCATGGAGTCGGTCACTGAGATGGAAGGCGGCGAGAAGATTGTCCAGTCCGCCGTCGATAACTTCGGCAAGCTGGACATCGTTGTCACCTGTGCTGGGATCCTCCGGGACCGCATGATCTTCAATATGTCGGAAGAGGAATGGGACGACGTGATCGCCGTTCACCTTAAGGGCACCTTCACCGTCGTGAAGAACGCCAGCATCCTATTCCGTCAGCAACGCTCAGGACGCATCATCACGTTCACATCTGAGTCTGGTCTCATGGGGAACTCGGGACAGGCCAACTACGGCGCGGCCAAGTCGGGCATTGCCGGCTTCACCAAAGTCGTGGCCAAGGACATGGGCCGCTACGGAGTGACCGTCAACGCGATAGCACCTCGGGCCAGTACCCGCATGATCGCGGACATCCCCGGCAGCGCCTCTGAGATTAGGGCCCGCAGCGGCGTGGCGCCCATAGCCGGTGAAGAGGACCTGGCCAATATGGACCCTGATCATGTGGCGCCGTTCGTGGCCTATCTCGCCAGCGATTTCGCAGAGAACGTCAACGGCCAGACCTTCTTGGTCTACGGCGACACCATATCGTTGGTGTCCCAACCCAGGCCAGAGCGGGCGATCTACGAGTCGTCGGGAACCTGGAATATTGAGAAACTATCGCAGATGGCCCGTGACGTGCTGACCAAGGATATCCCCAACCCCGCCCCGGCTAGGGAGCAAGGTTAAACTTGCCCGCTGATAAATTCGCGGGCACCTGGCGGTTGCTGGAGTGTTACGGCAAATGGTCCGATGGCCGGATAAGCTACCCCTACGGTGAGAAACCCGAAGGGCAACTGATCTACGACGGACACGGCAGCTTCTCAGGCCAGATCGTGGGCAGCGGCAGACCGGCATTCCAGTCTGGCAACCTGCTGAAGGGGACCGAGGAAGAGATAAAAACCGCGTTCGAGGGATACATCGCCTACTATGGTAACTACGAGGTGAACGAGGCCAAAAGCCAAGTGACCCATCGAGTGATGGGAGCGCTCTTCCCCAATTGGATCGGTGATATCCAGACAAGGAATTATGAGTTTGAAGGCGAACGATTGCGCCTCAGCACCCAGCCCATCAAAGGATCAAGGGCTGACCTAACCAACATCCTGCTCTGGGAGCGGGCATAAAACGAAATATGACAAGTAACCAGATGGAGAGAATCTGATGGCGAACCTGCTAGAAGACAAAGTGGCGATCATAACTGGCTCGGGCCGCGGCATTGGACGGGGGGTTGCCAAGTTGATGGCCTCCCAAGGCGCCAAGGTGGTCGTGGTTGACCCCGGCGTCAACGTGGACGGCACCGGCGCCGATTCGTCCTTCGCCCAACAGGTGGTGGATGAGATCAAAGCCGATGGCGGAGAGGGAGTGGCCTGCCTGGAATCAGTTGCCACCATGGCCGGCGGAGACAAGATCATCCAGACCGCTCTGGACAACTATGGCAAGCTGGACATCGTAGTCACCGTGGCCGGGATCCTCCGGGACCGGATGATCTTCAACATGTCTGAACAGGAGTGGGACGACGTGATCGCCGTTCACCTCAAGGGCACGTTCTCCATCGTGAAGAACGCCAGCGTGATCTTTCGCCAGCAGCGCTCCGGCCGGATCATCACCTTCAGCTCAACCACCGGACTTTACGGCAACTCTGGACAGGCCAACTACGGCGCCGCCAAAGACGGCATCGCCGGGTTCACCAGAGTGGTTGCCAGAGACTTGGGGCGCTATGGTGTGACCGCCAACGCCATCTCCCCCAGCGCCGCCACCAGGATGATTGGCAGCATCCCAGACGACGCCCGGGAGCTGCGAGCCGCGCGAGGCATCAGCACCGGCGCTGCGCTGACGCTCAGGGGCCAAGCCGACGACATCGCACCCATGGTGACTTGGCTGGCCTCCGACGAAGCAGCCCACGTAAATGGCCATGTCTTCCACGTCACCGAGGGCTTGGTAACCCTGCTCAACGAACCGGAGCCGGTGAGGACCATTCAGAAAGACGGTAAGTGGACCGTTGAAGAGTTGGTGCGGGTTTTCCCGGTGACCATCGGTATCGAGTTGGTCAACCCTGCCCCCAGCCAGGTGCCCAAGGAATAGCGGCTCGCCGCGTTTTGTTCGGACCAGCCGCCTAGCTATCGACAAGAAAGAGGCCCCATCTCTCGGGCATCAATTTATTGATAACCAGATATTTAACAGGTGCTAAGACGATGATTCACAATTTTTCCGCTTCTTATGCTGGCCATGTTATCGACGAAAATATCGGGCTTGCAGGCACCCCGGCCAATGACCGGTGGTACTCCAACGACCAATTGATCGAAACCTTCGATTGGGCCTTGGACATCTCCAAGCACATGGAGAAGCTAGGGTTCCAAGAGTTCTGGATGGCCGAGCACCACTTCCAGCCGGAGGGGTATGAAGCCATACCCAACCTGCTGATGCTTGGTCTTTATCTATCCACTCAGACAGAGAGGCTGAAATTTGGTTGCGGATTCAACATCGTCCCCATGTGGCACCCTCTTCGCCTGGCTGAAGATTTCGCCATGGCCGACATTTTGAGCAAGGGCCGCATCATATTCGGAGTGGGACGCGGCTACCACACCAGAGAGGTGGAAACATTCGGGGCGCCGATGCTGGACTCCGACGCCAACCGGGAGTTGTTCGAGGAGCAGGTGGAGGTCATCACCAAGGCCTTCACCCATGAAAAATTCTCCCACCATGGCAAGCACTACCAATTGCCCCCGGAGGTGCCCTACCGGGGCTATCAATTAAAAGAATTGACTCTAGTGCCCCGGCCGATCACCCAGCCGGTGGACATCTGGCAACCGTTGGTCAGCCCTAATCCGAGAGGCATAGACTTCATGGCGAAGATGGGAATCAAGCCGTTGATCGCCAACAACCCAGACGCGGCCCTGGAAGAGAAGCTGAAGATGCTTCAATCAGCCCGTGCCAAATACGGGAAAGAAACAGGATTGGGCGAAGACGTGGCATTGGGTTTCCGAATATTCATCGCCGAGTCAAAAGAGAAGGCAATCAAGCAAGCGCGTCCATACTTCGAGGAAGCGATGAAATTCGCCGGACCGTTGGGCGTCATGCCCCTCACTGACGAACAGAACGTCTCAGTGGTCAACAAGGGTCAGACGCCCGGGGTCGCCCTGCCCACGTTGGATGAAGCGGTAGAGGCCGGTTCCTGGCTCTGCGGTACATCGGAAGACGTCGTTGAGCACTTCAAGGGAATCGAGGAGAAATACCCAGGGGTGGACCGGGTTAACATCGGAGCGGTGATGGGGATGCCCTTGGAAGTCTTCAAGGACCAGCTGAGCATCGTCGCAGAAGAGGTCATGCCCGCGTTCAAGGGATAAGTCCAGAAAACGCAGCGCGCCTCCCTTACTCCAACGGAACGCTCTGAAAAGCTCCTTGGGTGATGCCGGGTTGTAGCTTCTCTGCTTGGCGAATGGCGTAGTGGTCGGTCATGCCGGCAACGTAGTCTACGGCGGCCCGGTCGGGGTCGGCGCCGGGACTGAAGTAGGGTGGGGGTATCTCCTCGGCATTCTCCAGGAAGTAATGATAAAGCAGTTTGACCACATCGCGGCCGACTTCGGACTGGTTGGTGTTACCCAAAGGTAGATAGACGTTCTGGAACATGTAGTCCCGCAGTTCCATCATCGCTTCCCGGGCTTCCGGGTCCATGCCGATCACCGGTTTCCCATCGATTGCTTCATCGGCCAGACCCGAGGCGGGCCACGACTCTTGGACGATGCCTGTAACCAACGAGTCGAGCCGTTGGGAATGAGTCGTCCCCAAAGTACGATTGGCTTTCTCCGGCAGGTCTTCCACTTTTAGCATGCCGGCCCGGATGGCGTCGGCTATATCGTGGTTCAGGTAGGCCACCGAGTCTGCCAGCCGCAGTATCTGGGCCTCCAACGTCAGCGACTCATCCAGTTTTACGTCAAGGAAATCGCCCCTGGGTTTGGAATGGGAGATGATTCCCTGGCGGACCTCCCAGGTCAGGTTTAATCCTTGCCCCTCCCTGGACAACTTCTCGACGATGCGGAGGCTCTGTGCGCTGTGGGTGAATCCTTCCGAATAGACTTGGTCTAGAGTCTCTTCGCCCAGGTGTCCGAAGGGCGTGTGGCCAAGGTCGTGGCCGTAGGACATGGCTTCAACCAAGTCTTCGTTCAGGTTCAGCGCCCTAGCGATAGTTCGGCCAACTTGGGCCACTTCTAGAGTGTGGGTCAGCCGGGTGACATAGTGGTCGCCGGAGGGCGCCAGAAAAACCTGGGTCTTATGCTTCAGGCGCCGGAAGGCATTGGTGTGGATGATCCGGTCTCGGTCCCGCTGGTACTCGGTACGCAGAGGAGACGGGGTTTCAGGCAGTTCGCGGCCCAACGACTGGCTGGAACGGCTGGCGTAGGGCGAGAGGTTCTCCTCCAAGGCCTCCAGCCGTTGCCGCACCTGCAGGCCCTCCACCGGGCCGGACGGCATCTAGTATTCCCTCGGTGTCAGCATCTTCCGGAATCTAGTCTTTGAGGGGGATCGTGCCCCAGGTGATCGCCCCGGAGTCCTTGGAGAGGCCCTTCTCCTGGGCCATCTCGCGGATGTTTAGCAAAGTGGAGTTGACCTCGTTGGTCAAGAAGACCCAGTCAGGCTCCTCAGGGAACCAGTAAGGGGAATTGATGCGCACCACCTGGTTTTCGCTAGCGTTCAGGTAGATGCCAAATTTAGATGCTTGCTGCATTTGTCTCTCCGATATTACGTTTTAGCTGTGCCCTGTGGTCGAATCTTTGGGCGGTCTGATCGGCCGGTTACTTAACCTTGTCACCGCCGTAAACACCACGGTGCTCCGGTGGCAGCAGGTCGGCGATGCGGGCCATAACCATGTCCAGCATACTGGACATCACCTCTTTGCTGGGGCGGCCCTCAACCACCGGCAGAGTGAACGGCTGACCGATGTTGGCCTTCAGCCTCTTAAAGGGAAAGGGGACCCGCCAAAGAGGGAATTTATGGGTGCCGGTGACACCAACCGGCAGTATGGGCGATTGGGATTTCATTGCGAGATAGACCACGCCCAACATTCCTTTCTGCATCGCATGGTTGGGGCTTCGGGTGCCCTCTGGGAAGATCACCACAGCCCGGTCGCGCTCAAGATTCTGCATCAGTACGCGCACGGCGTCAATCCCGGCGGCTGAACGGTCGAAAGGAGACACGTGGAACGCCGTCATCAGAAATCTGAAAAAAGAATTGCCGAACAACTCTTTCTTGCCTATGAAGAAAAGCGGTCTTGGTATTGCAGCTACCAGCAGAGGAGGGTCGTTCAACGACAGATGATTTGAGACAACGATTAATGGGCCGAACTGGGGCACGCCTTCTGCGCCGGAGATCTCGAGTCGGCCGAACGCCCGGAAGCAGAACCGCCCCAACAGGTTTCCAAACCGGTAGAGGAGTGATGCGTCTCTGAACTTGCTCAAGAATTACTTGGGGCTGATGGTCCGGTCAACGATCTTCTGTACCACCTGCTGGATGTCCAAGCCGTCTGTGTTTAGTTCCCAGGCATCGTCGGCGGGCTTAAGGGGGGAGTCGTCGCGTCCGCTGTCGATCTCATCGCGGGCTATCGTCTCGCTCAGCACCGTCAAAAGCTCGACTGCTTCTCCCCGGTCTTGCATCTCCTGCCACCGTCTTTGTGCCCGCTTCTCGGGCGAGGCAGTGAGGTAGACCTTCAGATCGGCATCGGGCAGGACCACTGTGCCTATATCTCGCCCAATCATCACGATCTTGCCCTGAGCAGCAGTGGTTCTTTGCTGGGCCACCAACTCCCTTCGGACCATGGGAGCTTTGGAGATGATGGACACGTTCCGGTCTACCGTCGAGTCGCGGAGTTCCGGGCCCAATGTGTGGCCGTCTACCAATACCTGGTTGCAGTCTTCGCCCATTAGTCCCAGAGGGTAGCTGCGGGCAAGTTCACCCAGAGAGGTTTCATCGTCTACGGTGATCCCATGGTTCAAGGCCAGCCAGGTGATGGCGCGGTACATGATTCCAGTGTCCAGATAACCAAACCCTAGCGCCCGGGCCAATTCCCGCCCGACCACTGTCTTGCCGGCTGCTACCGGACCGTCGATGGCGATAACACTGATCTCGCGGGCCAATCGCTCCCTCTGATTCGTGCTGATTCGTGCTTCGAAAGTGCGGCTGCTACTCACCGGCATTATACACCGCTGGCATGTTTAGATTACCGCATTGCAGTTCCAGGCGATGAGGAATGATTGGTTAGACGATATGGCGATATGGCTCGCCAACCTGGGACTGGTTTGGGATTTCTTGTCTGCCTCCGTTGCCGTGCTGACTGGTTTGACCCTGACCCGCCGATATGCTGACGCCGCGATGTTAATGGGGGTCTTGCAGTTATCGGGACCGGAGACGGCTTAAAAGTAATTGTTGACCGGCCCCGGCCGGGTTATGCTCTTCTTGAGTCCTTGCCATCCAACCTCAGCTTCCCCAGCGGCCACTCGCTCTTGGCGGTAATCGTAGGAGGGGTTCTTGTTTACCTGGTCGGGCTATGGGTGAAACCGCTGTTGCTGCGGCGGTCGCTCCAAGCAGGTCTGGTCTTGGTGGTGATTGGCATGGGCGCCTCCAGGGTCTACCTGGGCCTGAATTGGGCAAGCGACGTCAAACGGCCCCTACGTGTTGGGAGTGATGGCGCTAATCGGTCTG
>VFHF01000097.1 GCA_009392095.1 SAR202 cluster bacterium | reverse complement strand
CGGGCTGATAATCTTAGCTAAACTCTACCTTGCTGATCCTGACAGTACGGTGCTGCGGCAAGAATTGTCGTCTGATCCCAAGGGGTTGAAGCGAGTGCTCCGGATTATCTCTGAGTATCGCGTTGACGAAGATTATGAGTACCTGACCAGCAATCTTTATTATTGGATCGACAACGACGGCAGGTCACTGTGCTTGACCGAGAAAGGTCAGGATTTTGTCGAGTCGTGTTTGGGTCCCATGTTTGAAGATTCGGCTGCGTTAGACCGGCTAAGTACTTCTTATTCCAATAACGGTCTTTCATTAGCGTCACGCAGAAAAGAGATCAACGAACTTGATCGGCAACTCGCGCGGAAGCAGGACCGGATGCACCAGATTCTGCGAATGATCTGGGGATACGCCCTACTCAAAAAGGGCGTGGATTACCTGGTAAGAGATGATCAGGTGGTACTGATCGACAAGTACACGGGCAGAGGGAGACCCGATACCCGTTACCATTTCGGACTACAAGCCGCTCTGGAAATAAAAGAGGGCGTTCCGGTGCAGCCGGAACACGAAGTCCTAGGGCAAATTTCCGTGCGGGGCTTCATATCTCAATACTCCTCTGTGTGCGGAATGACCGGTACCGCTATGTCTTCCAAGAGGGAGTTTCAGAGCACTTACGGTCTGGATGTTATTTCCGTGACTCCCAACAAACACCTTAAACGGACGGACTTCGAGCCCAGGATGTACTTCAGTCAGCGAACCAAATTAGAGGCCATGTTGGATGAAGTCCGATTCTGCCAACTGATCGGTAGGCCAGTCCTGATCGGCACGCATTCCATCAATGAATGCGACGCCATCTCCCAACTATTGACCAGCGATGGAATAGACCACAATCTACTCAACGCCGCCAACGACCTCGAAGAGGACCAAATCATCCACGAGGCAGGGCTTTTAGGTTCGGTAACAGTGGCAACCGACATGGCAGGAAGGGGTACAGACATCATCCTGGAAGCGGGATTGGACTCCCAAATCACAAGCAACTACATCAGATTGGTTGGCCATTTGCTGGACGACGGGGTCGGCGTAGTAACGCTCCAATGTCCCACCAACGAAGCCGCAGAGATTCTGTTATCGGCCGTCAGCGCCAGTGACCTGGGATATGGAGTCGTCACTACCAACAAGGAGCATGGAATAGAAGTCATGCTGCAGGCTCGTGATGTGTCTACGCATGGGCGTGTGATCAATATGGACTTTGGTCTAGGCCTATTTGTGATCGGCGCAGAAGCCAGTGATAACGCGAGGGTCGACCGTCAGCTCATGGGTCGGAGCGGGAGGCAAGGAGCTTTTGGAACCTCCCAGTTCTTCTTGTCTGCAGAAGATTGTCTCCTCAAGGACGCCGGTCCAGCTTCGTCGGCATTGGCGGATACCGGTATAGACTCAGCTGGACGGACTTTCCTGGAAGGCGCGCCACTGAATCGCCATATAGAAAAACTCAGGGAAAATGCCGATAAAGATGCTGAGTCGCGCCGTGCAAGGATCGAAGAGTACACCAGGGTTTTCGAGGCCCAGTCTTTTGCATACTACCGCAGCCGAATGGACATTCTTGGTATGGAAGACTTCGGACCATTCCTTGATCAGCTAATGGCCGCAAAGGCGGCCCAACTCTCAGAGATGTACTTCCCGGGATTTCTGGTCGATGACTACTCACGGCAGTTCGCAGACCTGAGCGAGGAGATATACCTGGATTACAACATCTCAGCTTCTAGCCTACACGGTGTAGACCTTAACTTGATCGAAGATGGGATCACCGAATTGCTAAATGAGCGGCTGGATAAGACAAGAGAGAGGTTTACCAGCAGGGAGTTCAATGAGTTGAGTACTCTGCTGTATCTGCAAACAAGTGATGAGCTATGGAAAGAACATATCTCCTACGTCCAAAGCCTAATCTTAAGCACCCAGTTGTGTGGCGCTCACGGAAGAGGCGACATGGCTGCTTTCACACTGACAAGCTTTGAGTCATATGAGCTTTTTCAAACCCGCATCGTGGATTCATTCTTGCCAAGATTAGCCGGATTCCCTAGCCCGCCGACCAACGGTACGCGGCCACCAAGGGTAGAGCTTTTCCACGATGTGATGCAGATTTTGGCATGATCACTGTTAGGACCCTCGACTCAGACGGATCTTTTTGAAAAGGGGCATGAGACATGGTTAAACGAAAAAGAATGGGAATGTCGCTTATCCTCGGCTCTTCCATGATGGTGGCCGGCCCTGTAATAGCTGGTTGTTCCACCGGAGTGAGTGCGGATGAATGGGCCACTACCGAGGGCGCTATCGGCAGGATCAACATGGAAGCGGTACAAGAAGCTTTTGAGAAATCCCAGAGTGTTGAGGAATTCGAAAAGCGACTGAACGAGATCTACGAGGGCGACGGTATCGTGTTGATTCGGGCCAAAGAAGAAGGCGGAAAACGCATCATCGAGGCCTTTGAGGACCTGGATAAAAATGGCGACCTAGAGCCAGGAAAGGACGACCTATTATTCGCCATTACAAATGAAAATGGTTCTAACGAGTTGCGAGGAAACGGAGCGAACAGACATTACAGCGCGTTCGGGGGCGGCGGGAATTTTCTCTTTACCTACCTGATCTTCTCGTCTATGACACGGGGTGGTTACGGTTACTACACACCTCGTTCCCGGGTGCCGCAGATGGAGACCAATCGGACTAGCTATCGTAATTCAACGGATTATTCGGGCGGGCAAGGCGGAGGACAGGTCGGAAAAAACTCCCAATATTACAGCAAACAAAACTCGGCCAATCGAAGCTCATACACTAACTCTGGCCGCCAATTGAGCCCGGCCAGGCAGAGCTATATTGGAAACCAAAAGTCCACTGGAGCATTTAAAAGCAGCAAGACCGGAGTCAGAAGCAGCTTTGGCAAGTCCGGATGGAGAAGTGGGGGAGCGAAAGGGGCCGGTGGCGGGCAAGTGATAATTGGTAACTTAAGGTAGTCGCGCACCTACCTTAGGGAGTGTCAAATAATGGCTGTACAACATTTCAAATATCAGAAGGCCTTAGCGGGTTTTTCACTAGACTACGACCCCGCAAAGGCCTTTCACGTTAAACATCGTCCGTTCATTTTCCAGGTTTCATTGGGGGAAATGAACCTTGAAGACGCATTTTGGGTGGAGCTGGGGCCCGAATACGTTAACTTCCGCCTCGGAGACTTCCTCGACATAGCTTTCCCTCGGAACAAACGGCAACAATCGAAAATCCGATCGATACTGGACGTGAAAGAAAATCCGGACCTTCCGGATATGTATGTTGCGTTGCTAGAGATATTCGCAGAGTGGCGTGACGGTAAATGCTCTCTTAATTTCTTTATCAACCAGGGACCAGAAATCAAATTAACCGACCGGCTGGACGACCATCTCAGTCTGATGCAATCGCCGGAGCATCGGATCGCAGAGACCGCCGTGTTCGACCTGGTGATTGACCAGAACCTTGACGTTTTGGAATACCTGACCACCGCTGGCTACATCAAGAACAAACAAACATCGATAGAGTTCATGCAGGCCAATATGCTGATGTACTTTCTCGAAAAACATAACTACAAACTTTCGGTAGCGCCGATAGATGACATCGACAAAAATCTAACTCCCATCGCCAGGAAGCTTCAATCCGTGAACCTGATAACACCATCCGACCCGGAGCCCATCTTTGAGATATCGGAAGAAGGCAGACAAGCGATCGGGCGAACTATCGCTGAGACGGAAAACTATATCAATCAATACGACGTGTTTAAGGACGTGTACTACGATACCGCAAGCGGGGCACTTGAGTTTGATACTGGCCGAGGACAGGACCTCAGGGTTCAGATCTATGAGTACGAAGATCTGGATCCGGTACGGGTCGTATTCTTGCTCCGCCTCTACGACGGGTCTTTTGACGAGGGCTTGGCAACCTGGCGCGAATCCATCCACTCGGAGGGGTTCTTCGGAGAGGTATTAAGCCCGATAACCAACGGTGTGCGTATCGATGAGGACATGATTGAATCAGTCATCGAAGCGGGATACAACTTCGCTGAGGTACGATTCGATACGGCTACCGAGATAGAATCGCAAGAAGAATTGCTCAGGCGAATCGAGAGACAGTAAAAGAGCTCCGACCTCGTCAGATGGCTATGAATAGTATCAATGCAGAACTGATAACCACTGCGCTCTCTATGAAAGCCACGCCCAGATTGCGGTCGACCGCGATGGACTTCGACGCAGAAACTGTGGGCAGCAGCATCTTGTCCAGCAGTAATCTCATCACGTAAAGTAGCGCGAAGCCAATCACTCCAAAGGTGATAAAAGCCGCGACTCCCTCGTTCCACCCGTCAAAATCCCCGAACACCGCCTTGAATATCACTAAGCCGATAGCGATCAGGTTTCCTCCCAACGCGATACCTACGGCCGTATTCTTCCCCTCAATCTCGGAATGCATATCAAATGAAGTGGTCAATTGGTAAAACAAAGCGAATACAACCAGAAGCACCAACCCCATTCCAAAGAACGCCGCGGCCGTATCCGGTCCACCCCCTTCTCCAGCCACGGAACCGGCGATCAATAATCCGGTGGCGATGTACATGCCGAACTCAGCGGCCCCACTGCCGACATTTTGGCCTTCGACCACCTCTTTTTCGATATCGAACCGGAAGAGTATTAACCGGTTCATGAATATCCTCACCAGGTTAAGAGCGGCGATGCCCGCTAGGGAATAGAGAAACACTCTTAGAATGTCCTCGGCATACTCACGGTCGAATCCCAAACCATCCACTGCTATGGATGAAATCGGCTGGTACAAAGCGCCAAGAAATACGAAAATGACCCCCATGAAGTAGCCGCTAAGCCGCACTGCGACCGCCAGATTATTCTTGCCGATGATTTCTTCATCGATCTTGTAGGGGGTGATGATATCTCTCGCCAATTTGGCAATCATCAATACGACCAACCCGAGCCCGACAAACACTAATCCACGGGGAATAATTCCCAGTGTATCGATAAATGCGTCAATCATTGCTCCACCACTTGAACTCCGTTCCTTCTACATTCCGAATCATAGCCGATGTGTTGGTAAATATCAGACATTATTCGACCAAATAATGATAGATATCGACCTATCTCGCGGATTTTGCTATTGTAGTGGGCACGCTAGAGCAGGTCAAACAATCTCATCGTGAATTTGGTTAGATTAAATTGGATTCGCTTGAATAAATCCTCGGTTCAATGCAAACGAGAGCGGGTCCCTTACAAAGTAGTCTCCCGACGCAAATGTGGGTTGAATTTCATCGCTGTTGGGGCAAGTGTGGACCCGGCGAAGCGCGGCGTCCGTGGTTACTCAATTCCATAGGAAATAGTTCGATTTTGAGCACCAATCCCAATCAAGCGACAATTGACGAATTAGCCGAACTAGCAGTGGTGTTTGCGGGCGCCGCAGATTCGATTGCGACGCCAGCGTTCGTCTACGAAGATGCATTCATCAAGTCCCGGTGTCAACACCTCAAGAAGATCTCTGACCAAGCGAACTGCAAACTACTCTACTCAATCAAGGCGTTAACTCTGCCCTGGGTATTGGACCTGATTGAACCCTATGTCCATGGGTTTTCCACAAGTTCCCTGTTCGAAGCAACCACCGCAAAAAATTCCCTTCCGGCAGAAGGTATTGTTCATCTAACGACTCCGGGTCTGAGGCCGGATCAAATCAGCAAGATATCTGAGAATTGCGATTACATCTCCTTCAATACGGTGTCCCAATGGATGCGCCACAAGGATGACGTGGCGAAAGACCTGGAGATCGGGCTACGAGTGAACCCGGAAGTTTCATTTCTTGACGATCCTCGATACGACCCGTGCCGGGCTTACTCAAAACTTGGAATATCCGCCTACGCCATCAAAGAGGCATTGGGTCGACGTTCCCCGGCGTCCCACGGCATCAGCGGATTGCTTTTTCACAACAACTGCAACTCTCCAGATCTTCAAGAGGTTTTGGTGTCGGTCCAAAAATTGGAAAGGGAACTCGATCAGGTGTTGACAGGTCTGACGTGGATCAATCTTGGCGGCGGTTACCTGTTCGACAAAGACAGCACGAATCATGATGCATTTTACGAAGCCGTCGCCTCTCTGCAGACGAAATATGGTCTCGACGTCTATATCGAGCCAGGTTCGGCGTTCGTGCGGGACGCGGGCTTTCTGGTTTCCAAAGTACTTGACCTGATCAAGAGCGAGGACAGGTCCATCGCGGTTTTAGACACGACTGTGAACCATCTGCCCGAATCTTTCGAATATGAATGGCGCCCTGACGTCCTGTTGGACGTCGACGGCGGACGATTCCCCTATATCATCGCCGGGTCTACATGCTTGGCGGGTGATGTTTTCGGCGAATATGCGTTTGCCGAGCCACTGGAGATTGGATCCACAATTGTGATGTATGGCGTCGGGGCATACAACCTGGTAAAGGCCCATACGTTCAACGGACTCCCACTGCCTTCGATCTATTCCCTTGGCGTCAATGGTGAAGTCACTTTGATGAAAGAATTCACCTTGGAAGAGCAATCTGCAAGATGGGGGTTTGAAGTCATTGCGCGTTTCAGAAATTGATTTTCAGCTACCTCGTCCTCCCGTTGACGGCAGCGCTCTTAAATGGCTGGCCGATCAAACCAAAGAGAAACTTCCTGTAGGGGAGGAGTTGGTCCGACTAGTGATCACTGAGTCGAACCAGGACTCTTACAATTGCGAGGCGACTACCTACCAAGCTGGCGAGGACGCCCATCTGATTTCGTCTGGCATGGCGCTGGAATTTCGCAAGCGGCAGTCGGAGAACACCGGTCGATTCAACGTGGCTATGTTGATTCCAACCGGAATCGGCGCCGCCATCGGAGGACATGCCGGTGACGCAACCCCAGTGGCCCAATTATTGGCCTCCGTGTGCGACAGCCTGATCATTCATCCCAACGTGGTGAACGCATCTGACATCAACGAGATGCCGGCAAATGCTCATTATGTAGAAGGTAGTGTTTTGTGCCGGCTGATCATGGGAACAGTTGGAATACAACCGGTCCGGGGAAATCGAGTGTTGGTGCTGCTACATCCACACTCCGATCGGATATTCACGGACCTGGCGGTGAATGCGGTAAACGCGGCACGGTCCTCATACGGGCTGAATTGCCCGAGAGTGATAGAGATGGACCGTCCGTTGGTGATGCGTCCCGACTACACCGAATCCGAAAGAGCTGCCGGCAGCGTCGAAGGTTTTGAGAACCTTTTTTATCTCCTTGATAAATACCGCGGAGAATATGACGCCGTCGCAATTGCATCTGTTATCTCGACACCGCTGCACTATTACAGCGACTACTTCTGCAGTGACGGAGACATAGTAAACCCATGGGGAGGGGTTGAATCTATGCTCACTCATACGATTTCAAGCCTGTATGACCTACCGTCTGCGCACGCTCCGATGCTGGAATCGCAGGCTGTTTTGGATATAGAAACCGGTGTTGTCGACCCTCGAATGGCTGCGGAAGTCATCTCGGTCAGTTTCTTGCAATGTGTCCTCAAGGGCCTTCAAAGAAGCCCGAAAATAATTAGAGATCCCGAGGCCATGAGGGATCTTGGCGTATTGACGGCACGGGATATTTCGTGCCTGGTGATACCTGATGGTTGCCTCGGACTACCGACGTTCGCGGCCTTGGAACAAGGGATTCCGGTCATCGCTGTCCGAGAAAACCTGAACCTTATGAAGAACGATCTAGAAGCGCTTCCCTGGGCGAGTGGACAGTTGCATATCGTCGAGAATTATTGGGAGGCCTCGGGCGTTTTGAGCGCTATCCGGACCGGTATAGATCCGTCCGCCGTCCGCCGGCCTCTTCAATCTATCCCGCTTGAACAAACCCCAACATCCCTGTCGATGCCGGAACAACTCCATTGACGATGGCAACGAGAGAAGAGATTAGAGAACGAGTATTGAACGACGACGTTCACTATTTGCTTGCCCAGTTCGTCGATCTGCACGGCTCCCCCAAGGTGAAATTGGTTCCAACCAACCAATTTGACAGAATGATCGATGATGGAGTTCCGTTCGCTGGATCCGCTATTCCCGGTCTGGGTCAGGCCCCAAATTCACATGACATGGCGGCTCGGATCGACCTGGACTCCTACACGCTGGTCCCGTGGACCGATGGCGTCGCTCGCTTCGCGAGTGACCTGTTCGTTGACGGGGAACCGCTTCTCTTTTGTCCTCGGCAAAACTTGAAACGCATCCTGTCGCAAGTGCGCAGTAGCGGATTCACCTTCAACGTAGGACTCGAGCCAGAGCACCACCTAGTCACCAAGAACGAGAACGGATCGATTGACGTTTGGGACCCCAACAAAGTGGATAATCTTCGATACCCTTGCTACGACTTCAAGGGAACTTCAGTCGCTGTCGGCTACCTTCGCCGAATGATGGATGCGATGAGCCGTCTAGGTTGGGAGCCTTACCAGTCCGACCACGAAGACGGCAATGGCCAATATGAAATCAACTTCGCATACTCGAACGCATTGACAACGGCTGACCGCTACACGTTCTTCAAGATGATGGCGAGCGAGTTCGCTCATGAGATAGGCGCCATCGCCACTCACATGGCCCAGCCTTTCACCGGCCGGGTCGGAAATGGAGGCCATATCCACTACCACTTGGCGGACGCTGTCACCAATGAGAACCTCTTCCTTGATGACGAAGACCCACGAGGGTTGGGCTTGTCGTCGCTCGCCTATCAATTTATCGGCGGAATTTTTGCCCACGCGCCCGCGTTATGCTCGGTGATGTCACCGACAATAAATTGTTATAAACGGCTGCAGGTGGAACCTGGCATAACGTTTACCAATTTTGATTTCCTGTGGACGCCTGCGAACATATCGTATGGAGACAACAACAGGACCCAGATGATCCGAACCCCCGGACCTGGCCAGCTTGAAGAGCGCAGTATGTCGTCGGCAGCAAACCCATATCTAGCCCTCAGCGCCTACGTCATGGCTGGATTGGATGGAGTACAAAAAAAATTAGACCCCGGAGAACCTAATCTGGGGAATTTATACAGTCTAAGCCTAGAAGAGATCCGGCTCCGGGGAATTCGAATATTGCCTCAGACCTTGGACGAATCGTTGGCGGAGTTGAAGAAAGACGAAGTAGTCCAAGAATCGTTGGGGGTCATCTACAAAGAATTTGTAGCCCTAAAAGAAGCCGAATTGCGGGAATTCCGGCGCCAAGTAACACCATGGGAAATCGATCAATACTTGACACTCTTCTAGCGAGTATTCGTCAAGGATTTTAAGGGTGTTATTACGGTAAACAATCGTTGAACCCGCCCCCTATTACGGTGTCCTTAGTGGGCATTGCCGGTGAATACGGAGGAGAGTCGAACTCCAAACACGGACCATTCTGTCGCCGCTGCACTACGGGAATTGTCCGTATGTCTAGCTCGTTTGGCCGACGCCCTTGATCAGACAGACCATACCGGCAAGCACAACTAGAGAACCGATCATTGAGTAGGTTCCATGATGAAACTGATTAGAACGACTCGCACCAGACTCAAAAACCGGTAGGGGTGACCCTGTGTCAGTTCGACTCTGACCTTCGGCACCACGTTTTTAGGCGCGGAAAAGGCCCGTAGACCGAAATCTGCGGGCCTTCTTCTTTGGTCAAATTGCCAAACGTTGACCGATTCCCATGGAAAGCTACTACTTACCCCAATTCCCAAGCTCCTTTCTCCTGGCAATCATGTCGGTCATTGGAAGAATGTCTACGTCGCCTCTAAACATCAATCCATTAAATAGCAAAACTACCGAAGCATATTCATCGGCTTCTACCACCGCATAATACCTGTGCGCCGATTGATATCCCCCTGCTGCTATGACTTTTACATCCTCGTTGCCTTCAACCCATTTCTCCCCTTCGATTCCAGTTTCACGGCTGACCGTACCCTCTGCCATCATCTTTCCGACACAAGATTCCCAGGAATGTTGGGCTGTTACATGGAAAAGCATAGTATCCTCCAACGCTGAGTAGATTAGAGGATACTAGCCGAAAGCAGCCTAGTCGTGGAACCCTGATATACCAGCAATCACCGTCCAAAGTTCCATGCTAAGTTCGGTGTTACCAAAGAAGAAACCAACGGCCCATTCCAACGGCCTGTCCATCTATGCCGCAATGGCTTTGGCGATCACATTGTTGGATTCCAGTACCCAGGAACCGACATGTTCTAGAA